>JAWKSK010000001.1:0-165828 GCA_041389145.1 Patescibacteria group bacterium
GCAATTAGGGATTCCGATGGGTGCTCCCTACTTTAAGTGGGAAGCGTTTATGAAGGCTAAAGGAGTGGTGATTTGTTCTTCTAATTATCTTTTATATGGAGAGATGTCTTCTAGGGTGATGGAGGTGTTAAGAGGTTTTTCTACAAGGATGGAAGTGTACTCTATCGATGAAGCTTTCTTGGATTTAAGCGGGATGAAGGAAACTGAGTTAGAAAGAATTGGAGCAGAGATTAGAGAAGCAGTATTGCGGTGTACAGGGGTGCCAGTATCAATTGGAATTGGAACTACTAAGACCTTAGCTAAGGTTGCTAATTATCAGGCTAAGAAATTAGATGGTGATACCAGTGTCTTGGTAATACGTGAAAGTGATGTTGAAATGCTAAAAGGAGTGGGTGTTGATGAAATTTGGGGCGTCGGTAGACGATTGGCTCCAAGGCTTATCAGGATGGGGATTAAAACCGCCTATGATTTAGCAGTTGCTGATTCTGAAGTAGTTAGAAAAAGATTCACTATTACAGGTTTTAAGATGTGGCAGGAGTTGAACGGTCAGATTGCATATGGATTAGAAGAACAACCAGACTCACCTAAGAGCTTGGTGTGTTCAAGGTCTTTTAGAAAAGCGCTAACTACTCTTCCAGAAATGTCTGCTGCTATTAGCAGTTTCATTGAAAAAGGGATGGAAAGATTAAGGAGGAAGTCTGTGTCGGCTAGATACCTAACCGTCTTTGTCTCAACTAATAGGTTTGATAGGGGTAGATTTGTGGCTCGGAATATTGTTACTAAGTTGCCGATCGAAAGTGCAGATACTCTAAAATTTGTTGATATTGGAATTAGTGCACTAGAAGAAATATTTGAAGAAGGGTGTGCTTATAAAAGAGCTGGGGTAATGTTTACTGGTTTTGTCCCTACAGAAGAGGTGGTACCGGATTTGTTTGCTAAACAGGATTCGGCTCAGAGATTGGAGCTTATGAGAGTAGTTGATAGATTAAATGCTAATAAGACAACTGTATATTTGGCAGAATCAGGTAAGCCAGGAGTGGCTGGTTCTGATAGAGAGTTTGTATCCCCTAACTACTTAACCAAGTGGGATGAGATTCCGGTGGTTTATTGATTTATATGCTCTGGGAGCGTATTTTTGATTGACAAATACTATTTATTCTAATATAATTCTGTCATTGGACCTTAATAAGAGCTGCTTTGTTTTAAAGGTAGCTTGTAGTTTAAATATCAGACGTGAGGTGGTTTATGTCTGTTGATGGTAATCGTATCTTTCAGAGCGATCGTGGAGGGTATGAATCTGAGGTGTCGTTACACGATCTACTTATCAGAGTGGCTAGATTCGCGAGACAGATCGTGGATGGAGGTCTGCTGATGGAGGAAGTCGATCCGAGCGGCGTGAACTACGTTTCGATTCGGCTTAAGGTAGGTGTCGAAGGGAGGTTCTATACCGAAAGGATGGAGGTTTTCTACGAGCCGTATTTTATGCCTGGTGTTGATGTCTTGATCAAGGACTCGGACAACACTCAGCATATGTTCGTGAGCGACGACGAGATCTTCAACTACTTCGTCAGCGAGTTCTGCCCGACTGGGTTTGATCAGAGTATCTACGGTGAAAGGGGGATCATTAAATTCATCAAGACTGCTGTTGGCAAGTATAGGGCTGGTTGAACGAAAAATCGCTAACCTAGGCGATCTAATACTAGGTAAATGTGAATGGGAGTGCTGAGGTGCTCCCATTTTTTATTTTAATTTTGAGGATAGTTCGTAAATGGCAATGCCAAATGCAACAGAAACGTTGAGCGATTTTCTTTTGCCATGCATGGGGAGTTCGATAATGCTATCTGATTTATCCCTTAATTGTTTGGATACTCCCCTTACCTCATTACCAATGAGAAGGGCGGTTTTTGGATTTGGTTTGAAGGCTTTGTAATCAGTAGATCTTGGGTCTTGCTCTAGGGATACTAATTGGTATCCTTCAGACTTTAGTTTGGTAATGAGATGAGAGATGTTCTTGGATTGTTCCCAAGGTATTCTTTCTTCTGAACCAAGGGCTACTTTACTAATCTCTTTTCTAGGAGGAATGCCGGTGTATCCGGTGAGGTATATTTTGTTCACTCCAGCTCCTTCGCTAGTTCTAAAAATAGCTCCAACGTTGTGGAGGCTTCTAATATTGTGGGCGATAACTACTAAGCTGTTTTGCACCTAAATGATATGATGACATTAATATAGGTGAATAATACATATGAACGTAAAAAAACCAAAGCTTGATATATCTAATATTGGGAAAATATTGGCAATTGGAATTGCCGGATATTTAATCATTGGATTCGTACAGTCATACTTTGGAGCTAGTGCTGGTGCTCTATTGCCTGGCTTCAGTGATCAATTACAGACCAAGGATGAGGATAATTCTGGAGTATGTGCTACCTGTCAACAAACGGGAAAGTTGGCACCACCATGTGCTGGAACTTGTCCAAACGGACAGAGTTGTAAGCTCAATGTGGATACTGGATTATGTGGTTGTTACGATAAATAGAATTTCAACGGCTCACTAAAATGAGCCGTTGTTTTTGTTTACTGGGAGCTAGTTTTTTGATAGGATGACTGCATCACTTATGGAGGTGAAGTACATTGTCAACAGATCTGTGTTATGGTCCCAGTTCAAACGTGATCTTGGTTATCTGTTGTTTTGGGCTCAAGAAGAAAATTGATCCCGAATACGACAAATATCTGGATCTGTGTATCGGACGAGCAGTCGATCGGTATGCGTTACGTTCGGGCAAGACTGTTACGGTAATAGTCTCTGGTGGAAGAACTGATCAGAGATATCCTCGAGTGTCAGCAGCCGAAACAGTTGCTTCATACATTATCCAGGAGCTTACCCGACAGTTGGGTAAAGAGGCGGATGAGATTTCAATTATCTTGGAGGAGGGTTCGTTTACAATACCAGCCAATATGGTGAAATCCATGAGACTTCTGGATGTACGACGGATTATCGATAGGAACTCTGAGTTTTCCTATGATATCGTTTTCTTCACTGATGTACTCCGGGTTCCCATGGTGAATGCTGGAATACGTTGGTTGAGAAAGTGGTATGAGAAGGACCCGGCTCGTATACGATTTCTAGTGGAGGGCTGTGAAAGAACTGACAACAGTCGGCCAAACAAGTGGAAGGAATCCTGGCGTGAGCGGATTACAGCATGGTGGTGTGCGAGAAGTGAGGAGAAGTTCTTAGAGGACGCTGGACATCTGCCCATGGGTTCGGAATTGGGCTGATAATCATGTACGAGTCAGTCAGAGGAGGTCTGTCCTGAATGTAAGGTCCAGATGAGGGTGGTATCCAACAGAGAAAACTTAATTAAGACATTGGAGTGCGATATCTGTGGTGAAAGATTGAAGTGGGACTACATGATGGGTATTCGGTATCTTGATCCTTCGGTTTATTCGGAGTGACACCATTGCGGTCTTTGGAAGAAGGAATTTCCGAGACCGCATTTTTATTTGTACAATGGGATCAAGGGGGTTTATAAACCAAGGAGGAAACATGGAAAGAAGTGGCGAGTACCAATACTTAGATTTGTTACGCAATATCTTAGAGAACGGTACCAAAAAAGAAGATAGAACGGGGGTAGGTACCCGGAGTATTTTTGGTGCACAGATGCGGTTTGATCTCTCGGAAGGCTTTCCCCTATTGACCACCAAGAAGGTGTATTTAAAGGCAATTATCCATGAACTACTATGGTTTTTACGGGGTGATACCAATATCAAATACTTGGTAGATAATGATGTGAAGATCTGGAACGAATGGGCCTACACAGGATATCTCAAGGAAGCCGGATTGGATAATAAGCTGGAAAGGTATTCAGATGCTTGGAACAAAGGCTTGGAAGATTTTGTTACTAGAATGAAAGAAGATAATGAGTTTGCTAAAAAATATGGCGAACTTGGTCCAATTTACGGAAAACAATGGACTTCCTGGGGTACTGCAGATGGTAGAGAAATTAACCAGGTACAACAGGCAGTCGATTTAATTAAAAACGATCCAACTAGCAGACGCATTATTGTATGTGGTTGGAATATTGGAGAGATTGAACCATTAGTTAAGGCTCACCACAGTGCTCCCCCACCATGTCATACCTTATTCCAGTTTATGGTGATTGATGGAAAGTTATCTTGCCAGCTGTATCAAAGAAGTGCAGATGTGTTCTTAGGAGTACCGTTTAATATCGCTTCATATGCTCTGCTTACAATGATGCTGGCTCAGGCAACAGGATTAGAACCAGGTGAATTTGTGCACACCTTTGGTGATGTACATATCTATAACAACCATATAGACCAGGTTAAAGAGCAGTTGTCACGTGAACCACGACCATTCCCTAAGATGCTAATTAGTCCTGATGTTAATAATATCTTTGATTTTAAGTACGAAGATTTTGAACTAGTAGGTTATGAACCACACAAAACCATCAAGGCACCAATTGCGGTATAGGGTTGGTTGTCTGGTATTGTAAAGGTATGCAAAAAACCAAACTGTTAAGCTACTTTTTAATTGCCTCAGTTGTCGTGGGCATGTTTCCGCAAGTAAGTTTTGCGGAGATTAATGATGCAGATTATGCAGTAAGACTAACAGGGGCTGGTTTAAAGTATG
This sequence comes from Patescibacteria group bacterium, assembly GCA_041389145.1. Taxonomy (GTDB): domain Bacteria; phylum Patescibacteriota; class Kazan-3B-28; order Kazan-3B-28; family Kazan-3B-28; genus JAWKSK01. The sequence continues at coordinate 4,649 of JAWKSK010000001.1, forward strand.
GGACTAGTAACCAATACCTGGTTACAACCAAAAAACCATCAACAGCTGCGGTAGAGCTGGAGAGGTTTTTAGATGACATATCTAAAAGCAGTGATTTCTACTACGATCCTCCAAAGCATGCAGAGCCGTTAACAACAACTTCACTCACTGGCTACTATGGGTTTCATGAACGGTATGGCAATACAGTAACGAAACTTAATAATGGAAAGATTTTGGTGGCAGGTGGAACTAATGGTGCACAGGCGTTGTCTTCTGCTTTCGTATATGACCCACTCACAGAAACCAACGAAAACTTAACCAATATGTTATATGAGAGAGTATGGCATACAGCCACCCTGTTACCTGATGGCAACGTCATTATGATTGGTGGAAAGACTCATTCTCCATTATCTAACGGAGGTGCTTCTGGTGGAGTGGCTGGACTGAGTAATTTTATTAGTAACTTTTCTCGCTTGTTTGATGCCAATCAGGCAGAAGGAGGAGAGCCGTTAAATACAGCTGAAGTATATATGTCGCAAGATGGAGAATTTATTTCTTTACGCGACTATTTGATTTCCATAAGTGCAGATGACTATGTATTTGAAGAAAGATCTCCGAGTGGAGATATGTTGAAGTATAGGGCTAATCACACTGCTACTTATTTACCGGAAACTAATCAGATTTTGATTATGGGAGGTGCATTACCAGATCCATCTACTTCAATTCTCAGGAATGGTGAAAGCAATGGTCTTACACCGGTATCTGATAATGTTAGTTTCCAATTTACATCAACTAGCGGATATGTGGGTCCAGGAACTGTGGTGGGATTGAATTTAGAGTTTACTGATAACCAAGGCTTCATCGATCCGTTTGCTACTGCTGAGGTGAATATCCAAATTCATGGTGATGCCAGATTTGTACTTACCAATGAAGATTTGGGTAGAGATATTAAGTCTGCAGATTTTACCCTTAGACCTCAATCACGAAACAATGCTAATACCCAGGTTGAGGTAAATTTGCATGGATACAATCGGATTAATAAAGACTTGGGAATCGTAGTTGAAGCAATTGTTGATTATCAAGGATCCAAGTACAGCAAACTTCTAAAATTAAGTCGCCGTGATCGGTCGTTTAATCCGGATCGGAATAGTTCACCAGTGGTTCCCCCATCTGAAGTTGAAGATGATAGTTTTACGGAAAATCCCTACTCTATTTTTAGACAGGTAGAAGATGAAGCAGCAGTAGCTGGTGAAATTCTGGATTTAAATACTGGTGAATTCCTACCAATTCCAGACAGCTTGCCAAATAGTTTTGACCATAGTGCCATTGGTCTAGATAACGGGACGGTACTGTTAGCGGGTGGTGATTTTAGTTCTTTTATTGTGTATGACCCAGTAGAAGAAACTTTTACTGCGGTTCGAGAGATGCAGATTTTGAAGAAAAATATGTCTCCATTGCTGATTAAGAATGCTGATGGGTTGATAGATAAAATTATATTTGTAGGTGGTATTTATAAAACCTACAACGATTTAATTGCAAGTAAGTATGGAATATTTAGGGCTGCAAATGTGTGGGCAGATATAAATCCATGGAATAGAGCGAATGATTTACAACGTGAAGGTTTAGCGCCATGGGACGTATATGTAGTGGATAGTGGTGGTCAGTATGACTTACAAAAACCTAAAAATATCAAAGCATCTGAAGATAAAGGTGGTGTATTGAATGGGATTTGGGCACGGGTAAAAGATTCCTTCAATAGAGCTAGAATTGGATTGCCTGAAGATGACTCAATTGTGACAGCTGCCAATTTAATTGATCATAAATTTTTATTGGTAAGTACCAAGCGATCTGCAATTTATGATTACGATACCAATACAATATCCAACACTCTTATTAATCATGAGGTTCCCTATTACAGCCTGCCAGAGAAAGAAAGCGGCGTGATAGTAGATAAGGATTTCTTTACCGCACCAGCATACGCTAATGCGATTAAGTTAGATGATGATAAGGTGTTGATTGCGGGTGGAAGGTTAAAAGCACCTGCCTATCCAATCTATTCTTCATTCTCTGGTCCAAATTTGGGAAGCCAGGGTTCTGAAGATAGATACAATGCGAGTGTTAAATTCTTACAGAACATTCCCAAGTTTGAGGATGGTAATTTGTTAAGGAGTGCATTTAGTGCTAATGGAATTGCAGCCATGATGGGATTGGGTTTGATTGCCAAAAATATTGCCACGATTGAACGAGGTAACATTGATTTTAATGCAGTCTATTCTACTGCGTTTCCGACTGGGTGTAGGTTTGGATGTGCTAAAGCCAGTAACACCGCATGGCTATTTGAGACAGATCAGTATAAGAACTTAGATACTGGGATTAGAGACAACAATGTCTCGGAGGATGATGTGGTGGGAATCCTACCTCCTCCAGCTGAAGTGTTGAGAAGATCGACAATTGTAAAGCGTCAAAATGCAGATAGATTATCTGGTCACAAGATTGAGATTAGTTACCCAGAAGGTAAAGCTAATCCATATCGGGATTCAGTATTGAATGCACAGGTAAAGATTACAGACGAGAAAGGTGAATTAGTGCTGCAAGATGGGCTGATTACTATTAAGCCTTTATTAAGCAATGTGCCAATTGTAGATGGTGATTCCAAGATTCCAGAAAGCTATGGAATTATTAACGTTGGGGAAATGATAAAGGATTCAACGGTTGCGGATTACCCACCAAGTGGAGTAAGTAACGGTCAGTATTTAAAGATTGAAAATGGTGTTGGTGAGTTTAGTTATGTCAACAAACTGCACGCTTATGATGAGCTTGGGTTCGAAGCATATATGTCATCTAAAAGAATTGGACAGACTGATGGATTCGAAATTACCCCTAGTTTGACTGGTACGGGGGCAGTGACAACTAGTAGCGTTGAGTTTGGTGATTATAATGACTTTGAAGCACCTACGGTTAGGAGTAAGAATTTACGGCCTGCTCAGTACGACTACACTATTACTACTTCCCCATTGATTCATACCTTAAAGAAGGGTGATAAGTTTACATTGACGGTTACACCAACCGGAAATTTGAATGGTGATATCTATAACAGTGTGAAGATCGATATAGATTCGGCATACCCGGTGTATAACGACAATGTGAGAGGGGTCGTTGAAACATATGCAGCTAAGTTTAATAACGATAGTGCTGCAAAGATTAAAGGTGGGTTTATAGCTCCTCCAGGTGACTTTACGACAATTGGATTTGTAATTGGAAAAGACCCGGTAAGTGTTGAGATGGAATATACAGGTGAGCCAACATTGGCACCATATATGTCTTTCCGGTTAACTGGCTTGGATCACTCTTCTATACCGAAGGAATATTGGTTTAACCCAAGTGGTCAGCGGTATCCGGGACAGGTTCCAACGATAGTAAACTTTGATAAAAGAGTAAGCTTTGAGGTGCGGAAATGATAAATATGATTGTGGCAATTGGGGCTAATCGGGAGATTGGCGGTGGCAATGATTTGTTGTGGAAGATTCCTGCAGATTTACAGCGGTTTAAACGTATTACCATGGGCCATCCAATGGTGATGGGACGTAAAACCTATGAATCCATCGGTCGTCCTCTTCCAGGCAGAACAAGCATCGTAATTACCCGCAATAAGGGCTTTAAGGCACCAGATGAGGTAATAGTGGTAGAAAGCCTAGAACAAGCCTTAGAGGAGGCTTTAAAGCTAGATAGTGAGGTGTTTGTAATTGGTGGTGGGCAGATATATGCAGAGGCATTACCGATTACAGATAAGCTGTACTTGACTAAAGTGCATCAGAGTTTTCCTGAGGCAGATATTTTCTTTCCAGAAATTGTGGGATTTAGCGAGTTTGTGCCAACTGAAAGTGGTGAAGAGGAAGGATTGGCTTGGGAGTATGGGATTGTTGAGCGACTACCCTAGTTCGTTGTCTAGAATACGTTTATCGATACCATTAATTCTTGCTCGATGAAGCCATTGCTGGGTAGTTAAACGGGGACCGAGGGTGGCAACAATAGCGGAGTCGATAATTTTAACTGTTCCGTAGTGGCTGACTAATTTATAGAGGTAGTAGTCGTCTGACCAAGTGGTGAGATCTAATTTGGATTTGTGAGAGATGAGGTATTTAAAGCCACCGACTTCTTTGAAGGTTTCGGCTTTGACACAGTAGTTGGCTCCCCAGAAGTAGACGATGTGGCTAGGGCTAATTAGTTTTTTTAGCCAGAAGAAGTTGAGACTTAAGAGCAAACCAATTAGGTGGTTATAGAAAATTACTGGTCCTCCAGTGGCTACTAAATTTGGATCTTGGGTAAAAGGATGAGTAAGGCGGGATAACCACTGTTTGCTTAAAGGATAGCTGTCGGCATCGATAGATACCAAAAAGTCTCCAGAAGCATGGTCAAAGCCCTCCTGACGGGCGTAAACGACACCTTCTGGTCCATTGAGGGTAATTACTTTAGTGTTTGGAAAATCTCCAGCAATTCCGGCTGTAGTATCGGTGCAGTTATGGGCTATTACAATTACCTCGTAAGGGGTTAGGGATTGGCTGTGAACTGCATGGAGTAGGCGTGCAATAGTTGCTGCTTCGTTGTGGGCCGGGATAATGACACTAATTTTCATATACATAGCATAACAAAACACTCCCGTAGTGGGAGCGTCTTGTTTTTGGTTTTATAGTTCGATTAACTACTTAGCCTTGGCAAGGATTGGGAGTCCGGTACGTGCGCTTTCCTTTACCATGTAGCCTGCAGGGAGAGCATCGACAGCACCATCCTTAACTTCTTTTGCGAAGAAGTAAATTGTTTGCTGGCGACCACCCTTGAGGGTTACGTCTTTGGAGTGCAAGTAGTATGTGTTTCCCTTACTGTTTGTATGACTGTAAGCCATGGATCAAATCTCCTTATTTAGCTTAGGGGATATATAACTTCCACATTTTACAGAGGTGCTCCTCCTATGGCAACCCCTAATGGCAAATTATTCTACCTTAGTGATATTGGCCCCGATGCTTTTGAGTTTGGCTTCGAGTTGTTCGTAGCCACGATCAATGAAGTAGTTTTGGTCGATTGTGGTGGTACCAGGAGTGGCTAGAGCTGCTACTACTAGTGCAATTCCCCCTCTAATATCTGGAGCACTAAGATGGGCTGGTTTTAATGGGTGGGAGCCATAAATTTTGGCTTGGTGAGGGTTTAGGATATCAAACTTTGCACCCATTTTGGCAAGCTCTTGAAGGTAGCCGAGACGGGAGTTGTACATGATTTCAAAGATAGTAGTTTCCCCTTCTACAAAGAGGGCAAGGGTACCCCAGACTGGCTGTAGATCGGTGGGAAAATTAGGGTAAATATTTGTTTGAATATTTACTGGGATCAGTGCTTTTGGGCTGGTTGTAACACGAATGGTGGTGGGGTCGATGATTTCAATATTGGCTCCAAGTTGACGGAATTTAGTAGTGACTAAAGTGAGATGATCTACGGTATATCCGCGAATTAAAAGGTTGCCTTTGGTGGCGATAGCAGCGGCTGCGTAGGTGGCTGCTTCGATGCGATCTGGGATAACGGTAAAGGTAGTTGGGTTGAATTGGGTAGTTCCGGTAACTTCGATGGTAGTGGAATTGATGCGCTTTATTTTAACTCCCATGGCTTGGAGGAGATCTTGGAGAGCAATTATCTCTGGTTCAAATGCAGCTAGCTGAATGGTACTTGTTCCAGTGGCGGTAGTGGCTGCAATGATAGCAGTAGCAGTGCCGGTAACACTCATCTCTCGTAATGTAATTTGGTTGCCAATTAGGGAGGTGGCTTCAAGATTGAAGGTATCCTGGTCTTGATCCACCCGAGCACCAAGAGCCTTTAGGGCATCGATATGAATATCAATTGGACGGTCACCAATCACACAACCTCCAGGAAACTGGAAGGATACTCGTTGGAGGCGGAAGAGAATTGGTGCAAGTAGCAAGACGGCACCTCTAAGCTTGTTGATGAGCTCAGGTGAGATGACATGGTTATTGATAGTAGTGCCATCGATGATGAGAGCATCGTCTTTGCGAGTTATAGTACCCCCAAGCTCGGTGATGATTTGAGAGATAACTTTGATATCTTCAATATCAGGTACCTGGTTTAGGGTAACTGGACCATTAGCTAAAAGCGCTGCTGCAATCATTGGCAGAGCGGCATTTTTGGCACCCGAGATGGTGACGGTGCCGGTTAGGGGTGTTCCTCCAGTAATCTGATAGTACGACATAGAACGATGATACTATTTTACCAGAAAACCAAAACCCCCAGAACAAGTCCGGGGGTAGTTGGTATTTGCTAATTTGTGATTAGCGGTTGAAGTCACGACGTGGAGCACGAGGTTCCATTGGGCGAGCTTCGTTAACGATCAATTCACGACCTTCCAATTCAGATCCGTTCATAGAAGAGATAGCTGCATCAGCTGCAGAATCATCTTCGAATTCAACGAATCCAAAACCCTTGGAACGGCCACTCATACGATCGATAATAACGGTTGCGTCAGTGATGGCACCAAACTGTGCAAAAGCATCACGGAGACCGTCAGAAGTGGTATCGTAGTTAAGATTACCAATAAATAACTTCTTAGCCATTTACGAATTCTTTCTGAATGTAATATGCGGTAGGACGACCCGTCATTGGCTAAATGCTAAATTGGATAACAATTGGAACACGAACCTAGACTAACAACCTACTGATGCAAAGATACTCGGTTTTTTGTGTTGTGACAATGGTTTTATTTGATTTTGCCAAGTTTTTTGGCTAGAGCTTTAGCTGTTTTGAGGTTAGCTTGAATTTCAGCTATCCCCTGCTCCCAGAAATCTGATTTAGTGATATCAATATCGAGAGCTTTAAAGATGGCTTCTGGTGAGTTGGAAGATCCAGCTGCCATGAATTGTTTTACCTGCTTAATCCGACTAGGGTCGGTTTTTACTTGGCGCTGGAGAGCTTTGGAGATTAATAGCCCATTTGCATAGGAGTAGACATAAAAGAATCTTCTAATATGTCCCCAGTAGATCCACCAAAGTTTAGCAGTTTCTGGTTGGTCTACAGCTTTACCCATGTAGCTTGCCATATGACGTTGAAAAATGGTCCCAATTTGGTCGTGATTGAGGTAGCCATGTTTTCTGAACTCGGTATGAAGTTCGGTTTCAAAGTTGTAGCAGGCAATCTGACGGAAGATGGTAGAAATATCTGAATTGAGCTTCATCATGAGAAGGTCTAGCTTGGTCTGATCATCTGCTTCTTGAACGATGTGTTCTAAGACAAAATCTTCCATGAAAGTACTGGCCACCTCGGCGGTAGCGAGGCTAGCGGAGTAATAGATTGCAGGTTGAACTTTCTGAGCTAAGGCATAGTGAATTCCATGACCTAGTTCATGAGCCATGGTTAACACATCGTCTAGTCTATCGCTGTGGTTTAAGAGCAGGTAGATAGGCATGGATTTAAGACCGCTAGCACAGAAAGCTCCCCCACTTTTGCCTTTAGCTGGGAAGACATCGATACGATGTTCTGAAATGAATTGATTGGTGATGTCGGCAAATTCTGGATCTAGGTTTGTGAAGGCCTCAAGAATTAGCTGTGAAGCTTTGGGATATGGGTATTTAGCGGTGAGGTTGCCTAGTTCAACATTTCTTTCATGATATGCGAGCTTGGATTGACCCATGAGTTGAGCCTTGAGGGCGTAGTAGTCCTGAGCTACTTTAAAATGTTTAGAGACAGTGGCTACTAAGGTGTCTACGGTTTTGGAATCAATTTCATCACTGAGATGTCTGGCTGCGTCTGGACGAGTAAAGTTTCTGAGGTCGTCTTCAATTTGTTTGTCTTGAAGAATTGAGTTAATTTCGTTTTCGGCAACACCTGTGTATTTGCTAAGGATGATATTGATCTGGTTGTTTGCTTGTTCGCGAACTGTCTTTTTGGGACTTGAGAGGAATTGAAGAAGTTGGTTAAGGTTTGCCTCTACGGTTTTCTGATCTGGGTTTTGGGTCGAAACATTTTCGGTGGCCAGGAGCGAAGAGGTCATTCTAACCCAATTTGAATGGGCTGGTGCGGACTTGAGATTGAGGATTTTTTCTTCTGCTTCAGATAGGGTATGTGCTCCTTCTGCAAAGAGGTTTTTTAAAAAGTAGTGATAGGTAGCAAGTGATTTATCCTTAAGAAATTTGGTTTGTTGTATAGCTGGGATTTTAGCTAAGCGAATGGTAAAGAATGACATTTGGTTGGAAATGTCCTGGGAAAACATAATGGCTTGGTTGAGCTTAGCTTTTACCAGATGATTGGTTTCATCTTGCTCAAGTCTAAGTGAGAAGTAAAAAACTTCTTTGAAGTTATCCGAATAGAATTCTAACCAGTTGTTGTATTGATCAAGTGCGGTTAACAGAGACGAGGAGTTGGTGAGGTAGCTATCATTCTGTTTCCAGGACTTGATAAAGTTATTGGCTTGAGTTGTAACTGCTTTGCGGTGGCTAGCAATGGCTGGATCTGAGTCGGATTTAAAGAGGGCGCTAAAGTCCCATGTGGATTGTTTCATAGAGATAGTATAACTCAGATTAGAACAGCTTGAATTTCTCGAAATGAATTCGTGAGGAAGGAACACCCTTCTTTTTGAGTTGAGATACAAGGCTGTTAATCATGGGGATGGGACCACAGATAAAGTAGTCTGATTGAAGAGTGTCGATAATCTGATCGGTGGTTAGTTTGCCGTGTATCTGAGATTCTATGAGGGTAAAGGTGAACTGAGGATTATTGTTGGCTAACTGTTCTAGCTCATTGAGGTAGATGGCTTCTGGTTTTGTGGTAACTGAATAGTAGAGGTGTACGTTGTGGTTGGTTGTATGGCTGGTTAGATGTCTAGCCATGGCTAATAGTGGGGTGATGCCAATACCTCCTGCGATCCAAATCTGATTTATGTTGGTGGAGTTGAGGTAGCTAAATCCACCATATGGTCCTTCCACTAACACTGGTGTGTTTGGTTTGAAGTTTGGTAGCTGAGTGGTGAAGTCCCCTACTGCTTTGATAGCAAATTCTAAGGTTTTTGAATTTGGATCTTGGATAATGGAAAAAGGATGATCATCATATTTCCAATTTGGGTCTTGGATGCGGATGAAGGCAAATTGGCCTGGTTTCCAGTTGCTCAGCTGGGTTTGATGACTGAGAACTAGGTGGTTTGTAGTTTTTGAGATTGGGGTAATGGATTGGATGGTGGTTTTGATTGTTGGAACCAGCCAGGTGCCTAGGACGGTACGCCAGATAAAACTTAAGGTACCGACAGCAACTAGTAGTACTAGGTAGTTTCTAAGCCAAAAGGCATCTGCCAGGAAGCTAGATATTAGTAGTGCATGAATAGAACCTAAAAGAAGGGAGAAACCAAGCCACATATGTAGTAATTTCTTGGTTTCGTATTTCATTTTTGAAAACAGGGTTATCAAAAGGATACCAGTAAAGAGTAGGAATCCAATTCTGCCTAGTAGAAGTCCAAGATTTGCAGCTGGAAGTTCGAACCAGACTCGGTATGGGTAGATCCATCCGAGGTCCACGAACCTAAGACCCATATATAAGGCATGGACGGTGATTAGAGTCCAAGCTGCAACTCCAGTTTGGCGATGGAGAGCGTAGACCCGATCTAGTCCCTGAAACCAGGCATCAATAACCTTATGGCGACCTGATAGTAGGAGGTTACCAGAGAACATACCAATTGCAGCGATGGCAGATAGTCTCCCCCACCAACTGAATTGACTATAAAAATCTGCCCCCCAAGCATTAGTATTGGTGACTATCCACCAAATGATAGGGATAAGAAGAAAAAGTATGTAGAAAATGGTTTTAGAACGTGAGTAGGTCATGAATCTATTATAAAAGACTCCAGTAGAACTGGAGCCATTTATTTTTGATTTGTAATTAATTAGCAAGGACACCGATTTCAAAGTTTTCAAGTCCGGCACGTGCAGCACTAGAATGAGGGGTACCTTCTCCTGGTCGGTTGTTAAAGAGTTCTGTAGCGTCGATTCCGCATCCTCTAAGTATAAATTCCCCACCTGGATGACCGGAGATGGCTTCAGTCACGTCATAAACCTTTCCTTCAATTGTCATCCAGCAACTATCGGATGAATTGTGTTCAGCAATCTGAGTGATTGTAAATTGGTCTGCATTGGTTGTTTCCGTTGATTGTTCTTGATTAGTGTCTTGAGGTTCAGTAGTTGATTGGCTGGATGAGTACCACCAAATTCCACCACCGAGAACAATTACAATGAGAAGCCAGAGTCCGAGTGTTTTCATATTGATTTGATTGAAGGGTATATATTTCTTATACGTTATCTTAACAGAGTTTATTACAGTGGTGAAATGAAAAGGAGGATTGAAATTATCCGCTCTTCCTTGTTACTTAATGGGATTATTGAGGCTTAATGATTTTATTAATCATATTAGCAGGATTGTTGCCCATTCCTTCTAGGGCACGTAATACTTCTAACGGCATTGCGAAGACGACGGTATTGGATTGGTCTGAGCTAATGTCGTTAATAGATTGGAGAGTTCTTAAGTGAAGAGCACCTGGGGTTTGAGCTAGGATTCTAGCTGCTTCTGACATATTTCCAGCAGCTGCTAATTCACCTTCTGAGGTGATGATAACGGCACGCTTTTCACGTTCGGCTTCTGCCTGCTTGGCAATTGTACGCTCCATGTCAGGAGGAAGTGAAACATCCTTGAGTTCTACGTTGGAAACCTTAAGTCCCCAATCGTCTGTTTCTTTGTCGACAATGTCACGGATACGATCGGCAATCTTTTCTCTAGACGAAAGTAGTTCATCTAAGGTTACTTCACCAACGATGTTACGCATGGTGGTTTGGGCATACTGGGAAATAGCATAGTAGAAGTTTTCTACTTCAATAATTGCCTTTTCTGCAGATGAAACCCGGTAGTAGATAACAGCGTTAACCTTAACAGAAACGTTATCTCTAGTGATGGCGTTTTGGTCTGGTACATCTACCGCTTTGATTCGCATATCTACCTTGCGCATGGATTGCACGATTGGTAGTACTACATGCCAACCTGGTTGACGAATACCGGAAAAACGTCCAAGAGTGAACATTACTCCACGTTCAAATTGGTTTACCTGGCGAATACTAGCCAGGATGATAACTAGAATTGGGAATAACCAAGCAAATGTCATATATCCTCCATTCCCCCATTACTTAATATTGTGCTTTCAGAGTACTCTTTTAGATGATTTTGGGCAAGAGAAAGCCCCGCGTCCATGCGGGGCTGATGAGGTGGTGGCTGATTGAGAATCAACCCTGGTACCGAAGATAGCGTATGAGGTTGTGAATACCCTCCAAGTTAGCGAGGTTCGCGATCTTGTTGTAAAGATCTGACAGAAACATGTCACCACGCTTCTTTGCCTCGTCGACAACTCCGGTTGTTGTACTCATGATGACAGTACATAACTCGTTGTCGTCGACACCCCTGTTCGTACCCACATGGAAGGTGATGGGGAAGGTTGGTGACTCTGCGTCCTTACGTATTCTGCTGTGCCCTTCTCGGAAGATGTTCATCTGAAAATCCCACCGAAGCAACTCACAATTCTTATCGATGTTCTCGATTGGAATCATAAGATGGCGGTTGCACAGGCCAAATCCGGCATAGCGTTCGATTCCCGTGCTTGCGAGTTGATAGCACAGGTAGTGTAACGCGAGAACTGGGTCCCCGGAGTTAGGGGTATCGATGATATCCGGGTCTGCCCAGATGACAAGCTGGAGTGGACGAAGGGTGATACCGACGATGTGAGTCGTCTGATCAACGCCATCAAGGATCAAGTCAGCTCTCCTGCAAAACAGGATGTTTTCTGGATCCTGTAAGACAGAGGGCTGTCTTTCTGTGGATGTGCTCATTAGGATTTTCCTCCAATGTGATACTTTATATTTAGCAAAATAATTGCTCTGGGTCAATATTTTATTGCTTTATACGGCAGTTTGAATATAATGTTGGCACTGCTTCGGCAGAGCAACTTACAAGGAGGCGAATATGCCTAAGTCGAATAGGTCTATTACGAGACAGTGGTTTCACAATCTTTCTGATTCGCCATACGGGAATGCTCTGATCCGTAAGTGGACGAGCGGGTACCCTGTTTTTACGATCATGGCTGATTCTGATTTGTTGCACTATGCAACATGTTTTAAGCTGATCATGACTTATTCCAACATTGATACACCTTTTAGGGTGGTTGAGATGGCGGAAGATAAGTTTATGGCAGCTCAATGGGAGTGGCACATCGCGCTCTCTAGACCCCAAGTTATAAAGTTCAAAATTGATGGTTTCAAATTTTCCCAACGGAGGAATGGAGGCGATTGGAAGAATAGTCTGATAAAATTGAACACCCCAATTGAAGACATGTCTGTTGTTGGTGTAATTATCAATAAGCCTTGGAGAGAATCATCTAGCAATTTAGTTGGGGTTGGATTGATAGGAATGCCGTATTCAACCGACAAGGGTGAATTAGTATCCAATATCCATTACGCTTACGCAGCGAAGCCGGTGTCTCGCAGTCTCGAAGACGTTGGCCAATGGCTAGTTGATCGAACTTCAGTTCTCCTTGATTACAAATGATGCGCTCATCTTTACGGTGAGCGTATTTATATTTATAAATAACGGCTCATTTTGGTGAGCCGTTAACTTAGATCTTTTGATAGTAGACGTAGCGTCCAGTTTTGCCTATCTGGCTAATCTCCCCTGCTTTTTCCAGGTCATCTAGGTGTCTGGTAGCGGTGGCATCAGATACCTTAAGCAACTTCTTTACCTGAGCACTGCTAACCTGGGTGTTGGTATCAAAAAGTGCCAAAACTTTCTTTTGACTTGGATTGAGTGGGGTTTTGTATACTATCTTCTCTGGTTGAGTGGAATAGTATGAGTAGACCATGACGGCCCCAATAAAGAGTCCGAGTACGAAATACATATGAAGTAAGCTAAGAATTACTTCCTTATCTTAGCAGATTAATTCATGCCTTCGAGGGCATTTTTTACTTCGTAGATTTCTAAGATGTTGGTGTGGCCAGCTTCTTTGTAAATGTAACCACTGGTAAGTACCACTTTATCTTCCAGCTTAATTAAGGATTGATCGAAACAACGCTTTACGAAAGCTGCTTTCATAGCTCTTGAACTGGCATGGTCTTCCTGGTTAAGCATTGGGAATACACCCCATGAGAGTTGAAGAATACGCAGAGTGTGTTGGTTTGGGGTGAGAGCGTAGATTGGACAATGGGGTTTGAATCTTGATACCTGACGTGCTGAGAAACCGGACTCGGTTGGGACAAGGATAGCTGAGGTGTTTAGCGACTTAGCGGCATGGTATGCAGATTTTGTTACAAAGGTAGAGATTGGATGTTTGATGGTATCGTAATCTATCTCACTATCCTGAGTGACACGGTTTTTTGTTTTAGTGTCGTAGGTATGAGCAATGGTAGCCATGGTAGCTACTGCCTTTTCTGGATATTTACCAGAAGCGGTCTCACCGGATAGCATAACTGCGTCGGCACCTTCTAGAATAGCTTGGGCTACATCACTTACTTCCGCTCTAGTAGGGCGTGGGTTTGATTTCATGCTCTCTAACATTTGAGTAGCAACGATGACAGGCTTACCAACTTGGTTGCAGAGTTTGATGATTTGATACTGAACATCTGGCACCTGTTCTAAGGGAATTTCTACTCCCAGGTCTCCACGAGCAACCATGATGCCATAAGATTTATCGATAATGTCGATGATGTTATCTACAGCTTCTGGGTGTTCTATTTTAGAGATAACTTTGGCTTCACCACCTAGATCTTTAATGTATTGGTTTAACTCGTCTAGTTCGCTTGGGGTTCTAACAAAGGATGCAGCAATGAAGTCGACACCTTGTTCGATACCAAACTTAATGTCCTCTTTGTCCTTAGTGGATAGAAATGGAATTTCTACATTATGACCATGAACAGAAACAGTTTTATTGTTACCTAGAAGTCCGTCGTTTAGGACTTTAACGATGAGGTTGTCCTCATCTTTCTCAATTACCTCAGTTTCGATTAAACCGTCATCGATCAGCACAAAGTCGCCGACGTTAATACGGTTTAGGTGTTCGTATTTAATTTGAAGAATATCTTCGTTTCCCAGTACTTCTTGATTGGTAAGGGTAAGAGTTTGGTCGGTGGTAAGTGGGAGTTCGTCGTTTTCTACCTTACCGGTTCTAACCTCAGGTCCTTTAGTGTCTAGAAGAATAGCAATTTCTGGACTAACAGATCTAATGATTTGGATTAGATTAGTGAAATATGAGTATTCACCATGGGAAAAGTTGAGTCTGGCAACATTCATGCCAGCTTGGTATAGTTTCTCGATTACTTCCTTAGAGTCCGATGCGGGACCTAGGGTAGCTACAATTTTGGTAAACTTTTGATTATTCATAGGTTCCCCAATGATAGCTAATTATTAGCTCTGGGTCAATGTTTTTATTGACAGAATATGATTTATTTGATATAAATATTTAGCCTTATTGAATGCAATAAGAGCTTGTACCAAGTGAGGGAAACAAATTGTATAAGATTAGGGATTACGCGATTGAAAACGAGACTGAGCTGAAGAGCTGTGTCATCGCGATGGCTTTCGTTCTGGGCATGGTTGCTACGTTGACCTTCTTTGCCTGAAAGCCAACGAGGGCGTTAATCATGCCATTTTCCCATCATCCTTCCTGGGACCCCGAGCAATCGGGGTCCTTTTTCTTATAGGTTATGTAGCTCTTCCCAGATCCGATACATAGCGAAGGTATCTAGCTCACAATATGTGAGAAGATCTTTGGTTATTTGGTCTTTTTCTGCTGAAGTTGGGTTTCCAGTTGTGATTTTGTTCCAGCTAAGAGAAGCAGTGCCACCTTCTTGGATATTTAGTTTTTTGTAATCTAGTTCGTCAGCCATTACTGGGAGAACATATTTAATGGAGGTACTGCCTTTAAATTTGGGGTGAACGTAGTATTGTTTGTGGAAGATGTCCATTAGGTCATATACCCGGGAATTAACGTTATCGATAAATGCTTTGAACTGTGGAAGACGGGTTGCAAGTTCATCGTTAATTTTGCATTCGAATTTCTTGTTCCAAACAATGATACTCCCCTGCTCTTTAATGACCTGTTGCATTTGGGACACAAAATCTAGGCTAGGGTCGGTGGAGTCGGTATGGATGAATTCATGATGGCTAGGTTTTTGACCAGGCCCCTCTACGATATGTAATGACCATTGGAAGGGAATCTGTTGGTATGGGGAGAAGCCATCGAATCTAGGAATGGCAGCTGGGAAGGTTTCGTAGTCGATGAAGTAGAGTGGATATGATAATCCGTCTAGTTCTTTATGAATATTATCGAGGTCAATAATTGGCCGTTTAGTTTTGTAGGTGTTTACCTGATTGGATTGGATATCTGAGAGTTCAAATTCATCAGGGATATCTTCTAGGGAATAGAAGCCGGAATCAATGAGTTCGGTTAGTTTTTTCTTAGAAAGTCCGATTCTAGCAATGTCATGTACAGAATACTCTGGGATGTGAGGATTGCTGATATGGAAAGTAATACAATGGCTGCTTCTGCCTTTGTAGATACAGTCGCAAGGGCCTTGGGGTTCGTCTTCTGGGAGAAGGTAGTCGTATGCGGTTTGCATCTCTAGCTCTACTTCTGGAATGAGTTTTTCTACAAGTTCGGTTACATCTTCGGTTTTAAAGAGTTGGGTGTAATCTAGTTCCCCATCACGAACGTAGTCTTTGTTGAGATGGAGCAGATAGACTTGTTCTACTTTAAGGCCAAGGCTTCTAAGCAGGATCGTTTGAAAGGCAAGGTCGTAGAGGTGAGTCTTATCCTTAATCTCATTGGTAGCCTTGATTTCAATAATGTTATATCCGGTAGATGTTTTTTGGAGGACATCAATGGCGGCATAGTACTTGGATGCAAAGGTAGCCTGGAAGATGACAGGGGTGTTTTGGGCCAGTAAGTCTTGAGTAATAGCAATGGCTGCTTGGCCACGCTCTTCGATTAAAGTGCCTCCTGGAAAGAGCTTTCTGGCTTCGATTTCTACTTCGTTACCGGTTTCGATCAGGGATTGGTCAAAAGCTGAGAGTTCTTGGGTACGGTAAATTTCTGGTTGATGGATTTTGTACCAGGAATTCTTGGGACAGTCTCGGAATAGGATGTAATCTGTTTTGGAGAGAATCATACTGGCATTATACCAGTTGTAAATTAAATGCCCGCCGAGGTGACAGGCAAAAGGTTGGAGGGGTTTAGATAAGGTAGCTGATGGCGAACCGGACAGTGGTGGCGAGATCCTGTTTGTCACGGTTGACGTGATAGTTCACTAGTGCACCTTGAATCACTGCTAACAGGTAACTGGCCCCCGGTCACTGCCGGTTAAGGATCGAAGGCGGTCATGGACCATGTTCTTGATCTTCACCACGTACTCCGGTGTAGTCCTACTTGGACTTTCGAAGTGTGCAACGATGATGAGGTATACATTGGAAGTTGCCTGTACCAGTCGATCCGGTAGCTGTTGTAAGGCGTTGGGATCGTCTGCTGGAAGAATGAAATCTAGCCAGTCTTGAACTTGCGGGATTCCAACTTCTTTGACTGTTGCCAGAAAAAGATGTGGCATGCTGTCGAAGTAGTAGTAAAAATTCCCGGTCTGAACTTTTGACATGGATAGGATGTCATCCCTTTTGCTGTCCTCATATCTTTGTGAGAAGAATATGTCGGCAGCAGCTTGTAAGATTCGTTCGCGAGTTGCTAATCCTTTTGAGGTTAGCTTTCCATGCAATCTCTCGTGTTGCGGCATATCTACCTCCAGGTGCATTAATACTGTGCCAGACTACGCTTTTATTAAAGAGTGGTCAATGGATAATCAAAAATCCTCCATAAATTGGGGGTTACTGATTCCGGGAATAACGATCCTCGTGTTGCGGCACAGGGATTTTTACTTAGCTAATGTCATCTTGAAGGGCGTATTTGCCAATACGTTCCAGTTCTCCATACACCCTGTGTTTTGCAACTTCTGATTTCCACCAATTATTGGGTCCAATCTTACGGTCATCAATTACCGGTGCAAAATAGTATTTGAGATTGGCTGGCCAGTGTCTATGGGCAGTCATGAGTACTCTTCTGGTATGGAATGCGTGGCAAATAAAGGTAATCTTCTTAACCTTATTCCAACCGAGCTTGCGAGCAATGATAGATTTAGAGTGAATAAAGTTCTCTTTAGTGTTGGTGGATTTCTCTTCAATAATGATAGCCGATTTTGGTACTCCTTTGCTGATAGCGTATTGGGCGAATTCAAAGCTTTCGGAGGTAACACGATCTTTCCCTTGATATGCTCCACCAGAAATAAAAATCTTAGGGGCATATCCTTGTTTATATAGCTTAATAGCAATATCCATCTTGGGAAAATATTCACTACCCAGAACAAAGATTAGATCAGTTGTGGTGGGCTTATCTGTGATAAAGAGAAATTGGCTAATTGCTTTGTTAGTATCTAAATGCATGGTTTAAGTTTAACATTAATAAAAATATCCCGCCGAAGTCAGTGACCTGGCGGGATGATTGTTAGTTGCTACTGGGGGCGTGACGAAATGCTTTGGCTTTTTCCTCCTTGCCTCGTACTTCACCATACCAGTGACCGATGACAATCGGATAACCTCTTCCAACTAGAATGCAAAGCATATAAAGTTGGTCGTTCTTGGGCTCGATACAGTACTCTCGTACTCTGATCTCCAGCAAGAATGAATATCTAGTGAGATATTCCACTGCAACATCTAGTTTGGGTGGAAGTTCTGAGTAGCTCTGAAACTTCTGAAGTGTGTTACTTCCAGAAGGTTTGTTGAAGAACCTGCGGTAGAAGCTGTGATGCTTGTTGAGAGTTACAGCGACAAAAATGCTGAAAGCCAGGGTTGAAGGGATGACATACAACAGAAAAAGCGGATTGTCTGCTGTAATCACCCAAGTGAGGACGACAAGGAGGAATGCTAGGATGAACCCGCCTACATCCTCTAGAAGTGTCTCCTTGGGTTTATACTGGCGACAAAGCATAAACCCAATCCCGGAGCGAGATGCGGGTTGAACGCGGACGTATCTAGTGGCATTGAGGATGGCGTTACACATACTCCACTGGTACTTGAAGTCTTCATCCATCTCTCTGGTGTATGAGCGATAGAGCTCATCAATTTTGATGCATTCCTGTTCCAGCTTTTTGAGGTGGCGCTGAATCCAGAGCAAATGTAACCACTTGATGTACACAGTACACCTCCAGTAGATTGATTAAAGTTCATAGCCTGATGACTATTGCCTGAATCTTATATAACTGACTAGTGGAAGTCAATCAGGTAACTGATTAGTCCGTGTAGCTTATATCCTGCAGCGTTAGCAGCCTTGGGATAGAGGCTTTCCGGGGTAAGGCCCGGCATAGTATTGGTTTCTAGGACATAGACAGTGTCCCCTTTTACGATCATGTCTGTACGGGAGATATCTTTGCAACCTAGTTGGGTATGAATAGTTAGGGCTATTTGCTGAGCTTGGTGCTGGATGTCTTCTGATATATGAATAGCTGGTACTAGTTCTTGGGTAGTACCATCGTATTTATGTTGGTAGTCGAACCAACTGTTTTCTGGTGGAATTATTTCAACTACTGGTAGGGGTTGGTCCTTAAGGATGCCAACTGTAATTTCTATACCTTCAATATATTCTTCCCAGAGAAGTGTCTGGTATTTGTCTAACAAGGTTTGGACATGTGAGTGGTTAAAGCTCTCCCCTGGTTTTGTGATAAGCATATCAATGCTAGAGCCACTACCAATGGGTTTGAGTACTCCAGATTGGGGGAGATTTGAGATGGTGGTGATAAGTTTAGATGCAGGGGTATTTTTGCCAAGCTTGGTAATGGCCTCTTTATACCTGAATTTATCCCAACATAGAGCAGAAGCAGCTGATCCGGAACCAATAAAGTTAATTCCCCTTTCTTCTAAAAGTGTTTGGAGCTGACCATCTTCTCCGAAGTTGCCATGAAGTGCGGGAATGACAATATCGTACTGGCTAGCAGTGTCTAGAAGTTCCGGTAGATTGTCTTTGGTAAGCAAGAAACCTTTTGCTTCTGGCATGGCTTGAAGTAAAGCCTCACCAGATTTGATGGATACCTCTGCTTCTGAGCTTAGTCCAAACCCACCGTAGATGATTAGGGTTTTCATTAGCTTTATTATATCTTTTCCGGTCAACAAATTATAAACCCTCCTCGACTTGAGGAGGGTTTTGTAGGTTCCCTCTTGGAACCTTGTGGGGCTCAGAGCAAGGCAGATGAGGCGAGATCGTCCAGCTTGATGTTCAACCATGCAATGATTGAATTTGATCTGAATGATTGCCTGTGGAAGATTCGTACTACTTCACGCAAGTCCTTTACCACGCTGATCTGGTCCTGGGTTTGGTCAAAAGCCCAGTACACAACTACCAATCCCTGGGAAGAGAGATAGTAGGTGGTAGAGGACTTGCCATCGAGTTCGACCCCGATAAGGATCTTTTCGTTCATGGCCTCCAGTAACTGTAGCGCTACAGCACCGCGTTTGCTATGAAGGAAGGTTTTGAGATCTTCCGACTCTTCTGTGTGGATTGCCAACTTGTCCTGTTCTATCTCGTCGATGCGATTCATGATATCTGGATCGCAAGTGAGATTGGCAATGGCCTTTTCCCAACTCTCTATGCCCATGTAGGCACCTCCAAGGTACGTTTTATAACGAGTTAATGGTAACTCTAGACAGTGTTAATGTCAATAAATTGGCTCCCAGAAAGGATTATGTCTTTCTGACGAGAAGCGAGATGATGGCAAAGCTTCTAATGGTGCCATTCATATCTTTGTTCTCGCTTACTTCTTCTTTTAAGTATTGAATATCCCAGTCTAATAATAAGGGGGTTAGGTCTGTGAGATGGTAGTACGAAGTAAAGGGATGATCAAAGGCAGGTTCTGGATCTTTAAAGAAGGTTTCAACAGCGATGATTCCATTTGGATTGGTGTGGTTCTTGATAGTTGGAATAAGAGTGTTTAAGACATATTTCTTATCGATGAATTGGATAACATTTTTAAGTAACCATCCATCCGCTTTAAAGTCTGGTGGAAGATTGATAATAAAATCTTGAACTGATTGATGTCTAAAGTCTATTCCAGGAATATCTAGAACAATCTTTTTATCTACAGCTATTACCTGGTGGCCAAGGTCTAATAGCTTTTTGGCATAGATACCTGGACCAGAACCAAGATCTACTACGGTAGAGTTGGGTGGAAGAAGTTCGATGAATTGAGAGGTGAGGTGGTTCATGGTTATTTATCCCAAGGGAAGTTGTTTCCAAAGTGTCCCCACATGGCAGTTTGCTCAAATATGGGTTGGGTAAGGTTGAATTTATCAATAATCCCCTTGGGGGTTAGTTCTGGATTGGTAATGTCTAGATCCAGGTATTTAGTAGTTCCATCTGGCATTGTAATCTGAGCTGTAGCCATTACGGGATTGGCTACACCAATAGCGTAGGCTAGTTTAACTAATACTTCTTTGGCATTCTCCTGGTTAAGTGTTTTAATTGCTAGATATCTAGCCATATATGCACCAGACCGATCTACTTTAGTGGCATCCTTGCCAGAGAAGGCTCCTCCACCTAAGGGAATTTGAGGGCCGTAGTTATCAACCGCTAGCTTACGGCCAGTAAGGCCGGTATCTGCGTCGAAACCACCTTGGTCCCAGTCTCCGGCTGGATTGGCATGAATAGTGGGGTTAGCGGTGTGCTGTTGGCTTGTCAGCCAGTCTTGAATATGGGAAATAAGGTCTGGTTGTTTGGCTGTCTGAAAACTTGCCACGACAGTATCGATATCCCCTGATTCAGTGAGGGTGATTTGGGTTTTGCCATCTACGGGATAGATATCATAGAGGTATTTAGCTAAAGAACGAGCTAGGTATAGCTCTTGGGGCAGATGGGCTGGATTATCATTACAGGCATAGCCAACCATAATCCCTTGGTCTCCTGCTCCACCAGTATCGACACCTTGGGATATCTCTGGAGATTGAGCAACCACAGAGATCTGGATATTACCCAATTCTTCCCTACTAGTTTCGGTAATACGAGAGATGATATTGGTAATCTCTGGTTTGAGGTCTTCTAGGGTGGTGCTATTTGAGGTGATTTCACCAAAGACAGCAAATGCCTTATGGCCACCCATTACTTCTATGGCTACCTCAGAATGAGGATCTTGTGATAGACAGTAATCTAAGATAGCGTCTGAGATACGATCACAGAGCTTATCTGGGTGCTTAGGGGTGACACATTCTGCAGTTTTTAGCATTGAGGTATTAATTTTATTTTTGTATAGTCTCGTTATAAATGCTATTTTGCGTCCTTAATTCATTGTGCTGCCTACAAACTGTAACGGCTTAAACAATAGATCTGTAAATAGTATCGGTTTATTAAGATCCCAATTCATGATTTTTACATAGATTCCGTTGTGCAAATATAATATTCCTTTTTTACACCCTTCGCATTCGATCTCCTCAATATGGCTCTGTTCATTCCCAAACAACGTGGCTTTACTAAAAATAACTCTAGCATGTTTTCGACAGCTCATCGGCACAACATATCTAAGACCATCCATTTGAAAAATATTCCAGCTTATAATCTCAGCAACTTCTTCCTGCGTTCCAATTTCTGGTTTTTTGCCAAACTTTTCTTGATAATAATCTAAAGCTATAAAGAAGGTTCTCTCTTGCCAACAAAAGGTTGTCGCCTTGCCATTCATATCCATAGCTTGCTTTATAGGCTTCCTTTGCCCAATGTATCCATATTTTTTTTGAATGGCAGAATTGTGACACGATTTTGAGTTTTTGGTCCAAAAAACCAACACGATCTTTAATTTTAATCAACTTGCCCTCTGAGATTGGGTTGTACCGCGTCACTATGAAGGGTGCTTCTCCACACGCTATTTCTAGCTTGAGTTCACGCACATAGTTTTTGCCAGTTCTTATCGTCAATTTTGCTCGACTAAGTAACCTATAATTTTTGCGATTATGTTAAGCGGAGTAAAACTTCCCTTTGTCCTTTGTGCGATGACGTTGCTCTTTCTGGCTTTTTGCTGCTCGTGGCTGTATGAGTAAATTATATTTTCCGGTCACGAGTTTTGTATGGATATTTTGGGGCTCAAACTCGTCTCCATATTCTCTATATGTATCTGTACCCCAAATGATATTTTGATTTGTTGTTTTATCTGAAAGCAAGATGTCGAGTAAATTCCCTACACCTTAAAATTCCTTCTTGAATATCTATTTCGGATTTGGTTTTTTTCATCAATTAACTCATAGATTTAACGTTACTTTCTATAAAGTCGATTTCCTTTTTATTGAGCCCATATTTGTTGTAAAGTTGCTGGTCAATATCGTCTATGGATTTTGACCAGTCGACGTCTGAATTCTTCGTAAAGTCTTGTATGGGTACGTTTTTCCATGTACCGATGGAGTTATGTTGAGTAACTTTTAGTGTACCCAATAAGGTGCGACAAAATTTTGTTTTCATATATTTGAGTAACGACTTTGCATCTTTCTCACTTGTGAACGCTCCAGAAACTCATGAAGGTTTGGGTATGTGCTACAAATGGTTCGCCTAAACTAGGGTCCGCAATAACAGAAGTAGCCCCGTTTTCACCTATAGCTCCCGCTCCTCTTGATTTTGGCAAAAAAACCTTCCATTTCTCAAGATTGGGATGATCTGCTATATATTTTCGTTTAATCCATTTCAGCTCTCTTTTGTTTGTTCTCCCAAGCACACGGATATATTCGCCAATCTTAGGTTGTACGTTGAAGAATATTTCTGGCATCAACTCAAATATTTTAGTGCCAATGGCCTTTTCTTCCCCAGGCGTAACTCTTTCTTTTAAGTTCTGGAATTTCGATGTAGAGTTGTTCTGTAAGCTTATAACTACTGTTACCAAATACGATGCTGGTTATCGGTTTGAATTTGTTTGAGAGGACTTTGTTGAGTATAGAGCTCGATTCTTGAAATGGCGAAAAAAATCCAATCGGCCCAAGTAATTTATTTGCGTCTCTAATGGTTATAGCAACTCCTCCGGGTATGCTAATGTTTGGGAATATTTTGCTTGAATCTTGCTCAAACAATATTATTCCTAGGTGTTCATCATTCAGCATTTTTTTGTTCCAATCTTTAGGGGTTTGACCAGCATCAAATAA
Organism: Patescibacteria group bacterium; assembly: GCA_041389145.1. Lineage (GTDB taxonomy): Bacteria > Patescibacteriota > Kazan-3B-28 > Kazan-3B-28 > Kazan-3B-28 > JAWKSK01. The sequence continues at coordinate 27,887 of JAWKSK010000001.1, forward strand.
AAATCTAGCAGGAGTAATAAGACAAACCACATCCGAGATTTTAAACGATTCTTCCATGAAATAAGGATAAATAGGGTTGTCTCTGCCATTGCCCGTTTTCTCCTGGTATGAGGGTTCCAACAATTGCTGTGAATCTCATGGTTTTATCCTTATTGAATTTACACTTAAATCTTTCTGGATGTCATATTCTTTGTGTTTTCCCTTGTGTTGAAGTTTAGTGGTTAGATCCTCGATATAAATTATATTTGTCTTTGCATTCTGATTGTAACCCGCAAGGGTACGTTTAGTGATACTCTGTGCCATGGGGCTTTTGCAAAGCACATATACATTCTCTTCCAATACCTCATTCCATAGTTTTTTGTGAATCTTGAATTCAGACTCTTTACGATTTCGTTTTAACTTCCGTGAGTATATATTATAAGCCACCAAGAGAGGGTAAAGTCCTGATTTAGCATTAATTTCTAATATCTTCGTGTCTTCTTTCTCCCATATACTTGTATCTAAGTCTTTACTTATCCATACAGGTTTGCCGGATTTACCGTCTACTTCTCCACTGCTAAAGTTATGGCCTCCAAATGCTTTAGTTAAATGCAAGTTAACTACATTCCACGGAGTAAGAACCGTTTCTTTATCTGGGTTTTTAAAGGTGTTGAATATTTCTGCGATTGCATTTATTCTTTCCGTCGGCAACAAGTTATCACAATCAAATGCTTTTGCGCGAATACTGTGTGCAACTCCTTTAAAGACGTCCTCGTCATAGTATTTAATAAAATCTCTAAATTTATCTTTGGTGAGGCCTTTCGGCATAAACTCATTCCAAGACTCGTTATCAATAAGTTTGATAAACTTTTGCAGTGTAATATCTTCACGAATCGATACATTTGCGCCATAAACGAGCATTGGCATACGAATGCTTACTGCTCGCAAGATACTAATAGCATCTTGTTTCTGCTTGCGAGCTTCCTTAAGCTTTTTTATTGCTTCTACCTCCTCGGTCGACAGATCCTTGTTCTGTTTTAATTTTTTCTCTGCTGCTTCGGCGACTTTTTCAAGAGGGCTGTCTAGGCCTATTTCGTTTACTTTAATTTCATTTATTCGCTCAGAAGTTGCAGAACCTATGACAGACTTGAGGTCATTGAACTTAATAATGTCAACTTCTTCAAGTTTTAATAGTTCGTCGTTGTATAGTTTCGGATCATCAAACCCATTACGACTAACCCGTTCGATAATTGCTTTCTTGAGTTGCCCAAGCATGCTTTCAACGTCATATTGCTTCATCCTTCCCTTTCTGCTGCAAGAATTGGACAGAAATTAGAAACTGTTCCATTGCATCTTTTTGAGCTGGAGAATTTGTTTTGCCTGATTTGTGGTTGAGTTCAACCGCTTCTGCTATGAGCCGGAGGGTGCGATCCGGTGCAAAATCAAATACATAACCTTGCTTTTAGTTTACCGCTTATTCTAGCTGGTGTTTGGCAGCGAAATGCGGTCTGGAGATACGTTGTTGCTGATGCTGTGTCCGACATCATAAATACAGCTGTCCACTGTGGAATAGAGGCAATCCAGTGGTAAGACGCTGACCCGTTAAGGTGATAGTATAGTCGTGATCACTGATAGCTCTTAAAACGCGGCTTTTTGCATCCGTATCTTGTTCATCGTCGTGATTGTTTCCAGAAATATTGACTACCCCGAATTTACCAAAACGGCGTGGTCTTTAAGCAACTTCTCCATAGCTTCTATTACCATAACCCTATTTGGTAGCAGCCAAAGTGAATGTTTATTGTAATCCCGGTACTTTTCTATGGAGTAAGAGAATTTAGTTTTCGAGAGCTGTTTGCGAGAAGATCCAAAAACTTTTTTACCATTGGTTCGTGAACAAATTCTGAAACATCATTCCCTTCATTATCCTTACGAACTCGGAAGAACTCGTGGAATTTAAACGCTCCATCTAACGAATCATGAAAACTATCTCCTAGGCTGCCAATATGATTAGAAAAAGTGTCGATGTCATATGTAAGAATACTTAGAGAGGGAAGATCCGCGTATGGATTTGGGGTGCCAGGATTTAGCTTATCCCAGTTTACTTTTGCCTCCTGTTCCATTACATAGTCCCAAGTGTAGATGTCCTCCTCCTCGTGTTTATGGAGAATATTGAAAGGTGTCCCAGAAAGCTGGAGAGTAAATTTGGTGTGTATTTTTGACAGGGTAGTGTCACCCAATTGGCTTTGAGTGCCTTCGTGAGCTTCGTCAACAATTAGCATATCCCAAGTTGTATCAAATACTTCTTCATTCTTATCAAACCCCTTTGCATCAGTTCCTGACATCTTATCCACGACTATTAGTTTAGAAAGTCGCAGGTCTTGTAGTGAGGCAAAATAAACAAATGGTTTATTTATTTTGGTAAGTCTACTTATTTTTTCACCTTGCTCCTTAGAAGAATACTCGTAATTTTCGCCGGCCAGTACCTTGTTAAAATCATCAAACCAGTCTGATCGTACGCTTGGGCGATGAGTTACGATTAAGACTTTTTTCATGTTATTGTCTTTTGCAACCTGCATTGCTGCGGAAGTTTTACGCAAAACGCATTTTTGCATTCCAGAGGAAGTGCTTGCGATTCTTCCTAATCGCCTTGGTAGTCTGTTGGATCGCATCTAACTGGTTTGGGCGGAAAACAAAGGGTCTTTCAGCTGATATTTTTCTCTCTTGTGTAGTTAGAGCTGCTCTACCTTCTTTAACAGCTTGAATGGCGTGTTTGACAATTTCCAAATCTATCTCAAACCATTCTGAACGAGCATTATTAGTTTCAGATTTTCGCTCGAAACCTGAACGAATCAACACATTGTGGACGTCTGTATCTGAAAAATAGTCGTTATTGTTTGTTACTGCTAGTTCAGCGTGTTCCAAGACAAATAGAACGTCCGCTGTCTTGGTCTGTTGATTAATTCTGGTACGAGCGGCTAGATTAATGTCATCTGTGCTTGGATTATCAGACTCTAATGTGGCACTACCGATTTTTAACCTTCCTTTTAGGAATCTCCGGGGATTGAATATACGTAAACCACACCGTAAGAGAAGGTGTTTGTTATCGATCTACTAGACTCAGGTCGTGTATTCATAGTCAGCTGGGTAGTCCATTATGGATTCAAGTATTCCCATTATACCCCAGCACTAGACTGTTATTTGTTTATCCTTTTCTCCACTGCAATCTTCTCGTTCTTGAGAAATTTGTATTGGAGGGATTCTGGGTCAAAGTTCTTAGAGGAGAGTTCTTTTTCTATGTATTCTAGATAGGTTTGAAGGTTTAGGGTGGTTAGTTCTTTGGTTTCATCTACGGATAAGGCCATGATATCTAAGCTATTAGTAGCATTATCCATTTGGATAACTGCATTTCTAATAGTATAGGTATCGGTATGGGTACCGGCCATGATTCTCATTTCTCCAAACTGAGCAGAAGTTACCATGGTGGCATGGTGATTAAGGATGGAGATTGGTCCCGCATCTGTTTGAACCCAAACACCATCGATTTCCTTATTATCGAAAAGTTTTACGTCTGGAGTGGTGAGTGTGAGTTTCATGGTATTTTAACGGCTCATTTTAGTGAGCCGTTGATTTTACGCTTTAACAGTCTTCTGCTTACTTCTTGCTACAACGTCTTCAATGGTACTTGCCATGTAGAAGTTTTGTTCTTCGATGTCATCATGCTTACCATCAATGATTTCAAGAACAGATCTTACAGTATCGGCAGTGGTAACATATTGGCCTGGCTGGTTAGTGAAGGTTTCTGCCACGAAGAAGTTCTGGGATAGGAATTTCTGGAGCTTACGAGCCCGGTTAACCAACAGCTTATCTTCTTCGGAAAGCTCATCCATACCAAGGATAGCAATAACGTCCTGGAGTTCGGCGTAGCGCTGAAGAATCTGTTTGGTTTGGGTGGCGGCTCTAAAGTGATCTGCTCCTACAATGTCTTCAGTTAAAGCTGTGGAATAGGAATCAAGTGGATCTACAGCTGGGTAGATACCCAGAGATGAAAGCTTACGAGAAAGCACCACGGTAGCATCAAGGTGTCCAAAAGTGGTAGCTGGAGCTGGGTCGGTAAGGTCATCGGCTGGAACAAACACAGCCTGGACGGAAGTAATGGAACCTTTTTGAGTAGAGGTAATACGTTCCTGTAAGGCTGCCATATCGGTAGCCAAGGTTGGCTGGTATCCCACAGCAGATGGAACACGTCCCAGAAGAGCGGAGACTTCAGCACCAGCCTGGGTGAAACGGAAGATGTTGTCGACGAACATCAAAATATCTTTTCCTTCATCACGGAACTTTTCAGCAATAGAAAGACCAGTTAGGGCGACACGCATACGAGCTCCGGGAGGTTCGTTCATCTGACCGAAGACCATAGCGAGTTTGTCGATAACACCAGAGTCTTTCATTTCATGAATAAGGTCGTTTCCTTCACGGGTACGTTCTCCCACACCAGCAAATACAGAATAACCACCGTGTTCTTGTGCCACGTTGTGGATAAGTTCCTGCATCACAACGGTTTTACCCACACCAGCACCTCCAAACATGGCAACTTTTCCACCTTTAACGAAGGGGCAAAGAAGATCGATGGATTTAATACCAGTTTCAAAGATCTCGATCTTACCAGACTGTTGGGTAAGGTCTGGGGCTTTGGCATGAATAGGGCGACGTTCTACCTTAGCTGGGAATTTAGCACCGTTATCGATTGGTTCACCAATAACGTTTAACACACGCCCCAATACTTCAGTACCGACTGGAGTAGTGATTGGGCTACCGGTATCTTGGACCTCTTGGTCTAGGGCAAGACCATCGGTAGATTGCATAGCAATAGTTCTAACGATGTTATCCCCTTGGTGGTTTTGCACCTCTAAAACTACATCACCTACAGTTAAGGCGTTATATTGAGCTGGAATATGATCTGGGAAGTAGACGTCGACGACGACTCCAACGATTCTGACAATTTTTCCGTGAGTATTTTTCATAACTAGTTAATTACGGTTGCTGAGCCTGTAATTTCGGCAATTTCTTGGGTGATTTTTTGCTGACGTATCCGGTTTAATAATCTGGTCTTATCTCCAATGATGTTTTCGGCTGAGTTGGAGGCGTTTTGCATGGCTATCATACGGGAGGAATATTCTGTTGCCTTTAACTCATAGAAAGCTTGAAGGAATAAAGCGTGTACTAAGCTTTCGGCAATGGTTTGGGAGATTTCTGATTTGGTAGGTTCAAAGTAGATAAGTTCGTCGGTTTGAGCAGTTGGTTCTAAGTTGGTTTCGGGACCCAAGTGGTCTGAGAGAGCAGACGGAGTAACTGGCAGGAACTGTTTAACTATCGGGTAGAAGACAAATGAGTTTTTGTAGTGCGGTGCAACCATATGGATGCTACCTACCTCCTTATCTTTCCACAGCTTCAGGATATCATCGATATAGCCGTAGGCAGTGGAAGGAGTGAGGCTATCTGGGAGATCGGTGATTGATTGATCGACTTTGATTTTACGGAACTTGAGGTAGTCTCTCCCCTTGCGCCCGAAGGTAATTACGATTCGATCTGGCTCGGGGGTTTGATTCCAGACATCTGAGGCAAGCAAGGTTTTGACTAATTGTTGGTTCATGCCACCACATAGTCCCTTATCTGAGGAATACAGGATGAAGACTCGTTTACTAGCTTCTCTTTCTTCTGAGAAAGTACCCAGAGAAATGTCGGCTAGCTTTCCAGACTGAAGTTTGATTAAAGATTTTGCGAAGTCACGAACAGAGATGGCTTTCTTTTGGAGATGCTTCATACGTGAAGTTGCCACCAACTGCATTGCTTTTGTAATCTTGCGAGTGTTGGTGATGGATCCAATCTGTTGTTTGACTTCGAGGATGGATGGCATGTTAAAGCGTTCTAAATGATGACCAAAAGTCTTTAAATGTGGTGTCTACGTCCAGACCTGCCTCTGCATTGCTGGACCCAGTAATAACGTAGGTAGTTTTCCCAACCGGAATAAATACTTCAACCCATTTAACTGATTCCCCTACAATTTCGGTGTTTTGAACTTGTGCGTTCATGCCGTTTACAGTGATTGGGAAATTGGTCTGCATTTTTTGATTGTCATCAAATTGATTAAACGAATTTCTCATTAGGCTGACTTGGCTTTGGTTTTCATAGACATCTACGGTCCAGCCAGTTACTGCGTTAGGATTTGCAGTGGATGGATATGAAAAGTTGAATGAATAGTGTAGAGGATCACCTATTTGAGCACCAGTTGACTCTACGGTCCAAGGCGCATTGGTCGGTGGAAGGGATTTAGGGTATTTGATTTCAAATCCGAGATCAGTGTTTGTGTATGTCTGCCAAGTACTGGGTGCAGAATCAACAACTTTCACGACACCGTCTGGACCTGAAGAAAAGCCATTCTGGTTAAATGCAATATAGAGGGCCCCAATAATCACCACTAATCCAATAAATAGATATTTTTTCTTCATCTTATTTTGTTAGCACGGCTTCAATATGAGTTTTAAGCATGTCTTCTGCTTTGTCGGTAAGTTCCTTTTCGAGTTCAATAATTTGAATTAAGTCCTTACCTTTCTGGGCAACATGACGGAAGAGTTCTTCAATTTTGGTAGGAATCTCTTTGGAGTCCACGGGATCGAGATAGCCACGGGAGGCGGCGTAGAGCACGACTACTTCCTGCCAGAGGTTATAGGGTTCTCCAGCATCCTGGTTGAAGGCAGTAACGATACTTTTACCACGGTTTAAGGTAGCTTTGGTGGATTCATCTAAATCAGAGGCAAACTGAGAGAAGGATTCCAGCTCGTAGTACTGAGCAAGGTCCAACTTCACGGTACCGGCCACCTTTTTCATGATTTTGGTCTGAGCTGCACCTCCTACACGAGATACTGAGATTCCCACGTCGATAGCTGGACGAATACCCTTGTTGAACAAGGTACCGTTTAAGAAGATTTGACCATCGGTAATGGAGATAACGTTGGTAGGAATGTAGGCAGAAACGTCTCCGGCTTGAGTTTCAATAATAGGCAGAGCGGTAATAGAACCACCACCGTAATCTTTGTTTAACTTTACGGCACGTTCCAACAAGCGGGAGTGAAGGTAGAAGACATCTCCAGGGTAAGCTTCACGTCCTGGAGGACGCTTCAAAAGCAAGGAAATTTCACGATAGGAAACAGCATGCTTGGAAAGATCATCGTAAATTACCAATACGTCTAAGCCTTTATCAGCAAAGAATTCGGCAACAGCAGCACCAGCGTATGGAGCTAAGAACTGCATCGCTGCAGATGAGCTGGCAGGAGCAGAAACGATAATGGTGTAATCCATAGCTTCGGCATCTGCTAACTGCTGGTAGACCTGAGCAAGTTTGGATTCACGTTGACCAATAGCAACATAGACACAGACAACCTTGCTACTCTTCTGGTTAATGATGGTATCAATAGCTAAGGTAGTTTTACCAGTCTGACGGTCACCAATGATGAGCTCACGCTGACCTCTTCCAATTGGAACCAAGGCATCGATAGAGGTGTAGCCGGTTTGGAGTGGCTGGTTAACGGATTCACGAGCCATTACACCTGGGGCAATCTTTTCAATTGGATAGTTGTCGGTAGTCTTGATAGTTCCTCTACCATCTAGTGGGTTACCCAAAGGATCGATAACACGAGAAACTAATCCTTCTCCAACTGGAATGTTTAACAAATTACCAGATGAGGTAACAAAAGCACCTTCGGCAACTACGCTGGCATCTCCTAAAATAAGAGCTTTAGCAACACCTTGCTCTAGGTTCATGACCAGAGCTTTTACATCGGTATCTTTTATGGAAATAATCTCACTCATCAACAGCTGGGGCATGCCTTCAATGGTGATAACACCATCGGCTACGGAAGTAACGATACCGTGATGTTGTTTACCAGAAGTTGTAGCCTTGTCTTTGACGAGCACGGCTTCGACTTGGCGTAAAAATTCAGTTAGTTGTTTGTCTTGAGCCATAGTAGTTATTTAGTTAGAGATGCAATTGCTTTTATCTTACCAAGCCAGGATTTATCAATAAGCTGACCATTCTTGTACACCAGGATGCCACCTAGTAAGGAGGTGTCTGTGATGAAGACGGCAAAATCCTGTTTAAAGTGTTTACGTACCTGAACTTTTAGTTCAGGGGTTAAATCAGTTGGAGTTTTAACCACCACACTACCTAGCTGAGGAGCTAGTTTTTTTACCAATGCAGAAAGGGCAGATTGAACCTGGTGAGTAGTGCTAGTTTCCAAGAGATGAGCAAGCCACTTGGTAGCTGGGCTTTGCTTTCTTAAAACGTCCAGCACTTGATCTTTGTCTTTGGTAGACATCAGATTAAGTTCAGCTGGAAGGTTATCAAAAGCTGGTAAGACTTCGGTATTCAAAAAAGTAACGAAGTTTTTGGCTAGCGATTTTGCAGGGGTAGATAAATGATATGTAGAACCAGAAGTAACTCCACCAATAAGTTCAGCAACTGCTTGGGTGGAAGCTCCTGTATCTGCAGCGTAAGCAACTAAGAGTCCGGCAATCATGATGCGACCTCCTCTCTGGCTTCAGACCAGGCTTGTTCAACACTGGCTTTGACATCTGCAGGGTCTACTTTATCACTTAGAATTTTCACCAAAACGCGTTGCATCATGGCAATCATTTCCCCTTCAGTATCGGCAATTAGCCGGTTCTTTTCTTCACGGATTAACTTTCTGGCTTCTTGAATAAGCGCATCTTTGCGTAACTCTGCTTCTTGCAAGAGTTCTGCTTTAGCTTTCGCCATATCTGCTTCTAGAAGTTCTCGATCTGAATCAAGCTTGGCTTCTAGCTCCACTTTTTCTTGCTGACTACGAGTTAAAACACCTTCCAATTCAGATTGGAGTTTTTCTGCAGTTTGAAGGTTGTTTTCAATCTGGGATCTACGTTCATCAATTGCTTTAATTAGCTTAGGAAATACAAAGTAAGCCAATACAGCCCACAATATTCCAAAGTTAATAATGTAGATAACTAGTCCCCAAAGATCGATTCCTAGCTTAGCAAGACTTTCCATATAGATAATCCGTTAATGATTTGAGGGAGAACTAAGAAGTGTTCTACCCTCGATGCATGCGCCTTAGACAGCGAATAGAATGATAAGAGAAACAACTAAACAGAAAATAGCGATGGATTCGATAATAGCCATCGACACAATCATGTTAGTGAAAATCTTATCGGCTGCTTCTGGGTTGCGTCCAATACCTTCAATACCACGAGCTGCAATCATACCTTCGGCAAGAGCAGGGCTAATGGAACCAACGGCCATACAACCAGCGGCTGCGATCAACTTAATAGCTTCAATTTCCATAATGTTGATTGATAATATTTTTCTTATATATTTCGACCAAATGCAGACCCACTAGTCTACTAGCAGATCCAAACTTGATCAAAATTAATGGTGCTTGGCAGCGGCAGCGTTAGCTAGCCTGGATAGATACTGAATAGATAACAGACTGAAGACTACTGCCTGAATTAATCCCACAAACATCCCCAACGCATAGAGCGGTATGGGGACGATAAAGCTAGTATAGGTAGAAATACCAATGACCACAATAGCCATCAGTTCACCGGCAAAGATGTTTCCAAAGAGACGGGCAGAGATGGAAATGAGCTTGGCAATTTCATCGATAATCTCAAGAAGTCCCAAGAATGCCTGAAGAATGAAATTCATAAAGTCTGGGAAGGATCTAATCTTAAAAAAGTCCTCTACTTTAAAGTAGTGACCTAAGTGGGTTCTGGGAGAGATAGATAAGGCAATTAAATGGGAAGTGACAAGCACTAAGGCACCTAGGGCAATAGTAAAGGCAAAGTGAGTAGTTGGGACTCTAAAGATAAATTCATGATCCAGAACCACGTTTAGAAATGGGAGGGTCATGAACTGGTTCGAGATAAAGATTGCAAAGAATAAGGTAACGATGAGTGGAAGTATCCGTTTTGCCATTTGGGGATCGTTGAAACCCAGATCAATTCGCTCCTTGAACCATAAAATTACACTCTCTACTGCAACCTGAGCTCTGGTGGGAACAATCTTTGACTGATTGGCGATTAATACCCCAGCTACCACCATAAGGATACTGATAAACAAGAATGCCAAATGAGCATTGGTGATATCAACTGGCCCAAGGTGGAATATTACCTCAGGTTGGAGTCCTAAATGATGACCAGATTCTGCCATTGACTAGAGTTTAAAGCGGTTTTTGAGACGTTTATAGATAATAAACTGGCTAACTGGGAATGCAATCACTACTCCACCTATAAATAACCAGGGGGTAGTAGAAAATTGATTATCTAAATATTTACCAATAACTGCAAATATAAAAACTACTACTAGAATGGTTAGGGTTGCTTCAATCCAGCGTTTGGGTGCATCTGCAACGAAGCGGTGTGCTTGATCCTGAATTTCTTGTGGAGTTTTGTTTTGCATATGACAGCCTCCAAGTTAGCACAGTTACTCGAGAAATAAAAGAAAAAGAGTGGCCAGGGGACGGCCACTCGGAGGGTTGAGATGAAAGGGGATAGCTTATTTACCCCCTCCATGGGGTGCAAGTTACGCAGAAGCGGACTGAGTAGCAGCAGAATCCATTCTGCGGCGTTCAACCACTTCCGTGACGAATCCTGGCTGGTTGGCCTCAATTCGTCGAGTGATGGTAACGAGGATGGGAAGTTCCTTGATCTGAGGAAAGACTTCTTCGAGCTCGTTAACCATGCGGATGACATCAATTCGATGCTGCTCCAGGTCACATGGGTGTCCAGCACACTCTTCGTGGACATCCAGATGAAGGCAACAGGTTGGGTGAGCAGTCATGTAGATGCTCATATCAGCAAGGAAAGATGCCTTGCGATGTCCTTTGGTGACTCCAAACTGAGGGTCGCCATGAGGAGCTTCGGGGTCAAAATCTGCCTTGAAGTAGGCATCCGGACCAGGTGCGGTAAGAGTATCGAAGTTGATAACTTCAGGAAACTCTTGTGTACGCAGCTCGTCAGTTGGATCCTGTACGCGACCGTCACCACAGGTGATGGTAAGACCGATTGAACCGTCTAGTCGTTGATCGTAAGCCATATTTCCCTAACCTGAATTGAATAATATTCGCCTGAGCGACAATATTGAAGTTACTCCTAATTTAAAAAACTGTCTAGAGGATGGCTGAGAGAATAAAGGCGATGAGGAAGGTAAAGCCTAGAAGTAGGTTAGTAATTACACCTGCTAAACTGCCAATCACTCCCCCAACTCCAGCCCTTAAAGCAAGATGATCGGGCTTGTAGTCGTTGATTTCTGAAGCTACTACCCCTAAGAACATCCCAATAACCCCTCCAAAGGGTGGGAAGGTAAAGATTCCAATCATAAGTCCAACCATTCCCCAACCAATAGATTTAGCTGAGGCACCTCCTAATTTGGCTCCCAGTAATCCAGAGAAGTAGTCGACGAAGAGAGAAAGGATAAGAATGATGGTAAGGATAGCCAACTCTCCCCTCTCTATTACGTTAAAGCTGGTAGTTAAGGCATAGATAACACCTAGTACCCACATATATGGGATACCTGGGAACATGGGAAGAATAATTCCAGCTAGACCTGGAAGCATAAGGGCTAAGGTGATAAAGAAAAATAAAATATCCATAGATTAGTAGAGGGCAATTCCCTCTTGGCGCATTAGTTTACGAGATTCTTTATAATTAGGAATAGTTTCGGCAACTAGTTTCCAGAACTTTGGCGAGTGATTGAATTCCTGAAGATGACAGATTTCATGAACTACCAAATAGTCGACAAGACTGGGTGGCAGGAAGGCAACCCGATAGTTAAAGGATAACACTTTAGTAGCAGAACAACTCCCCCATTGAGTTTTGGTGTTGTTAATTCTGATCCTGGCATAACGGAACTGATAGTGATCATTGAAATACTCTACCCGCCGGGTTACCAACCTTAGGGCTGCTTCTTTATATGAAGCATAACTTTTCTTGTCATCGACATGTTGGGTGGAGGTTCTAGATTTGGCATAGGTTTCTTGCTGTTTTTGGATCCAGTCGGCTTTTTCTGCCACAAATTTATCGATATCAGATTTAGCTACTCGTTTTGGAGCAGATACATTTACGGAACCATCTGGTTTAACGGTAATACGAATGTGTTTAGAGTTACGATAGTGGCGAAGGTTGTATTTGGGTAAATCAATGAGGTCTTGTTTTTGACCCCTCCTCCAGCTTTTAATCTCGGCTTCTCGCTTAAGGGCTTCTGATTTAGTGTCATATTGTTCACTAAAAACCAGTTCTACAGGTCTTCTAGAACGAGTGTACTTAGCACCAGCTTTGGTTTGATTGTGTTTGGCTATTCTAGCTTCAAGATTGTTAGTGCTACCTACATAGTAGGTATCATCTGCACATTTTAAGATGTAGACAAAGTAAGGCATTACTTAGATTTGGGGACCAAGGCAGACCCCAGTTTTTCTAATTGAGAGATGAAAGGCAGGGCAAGTAGAACAGAACCAACGTTTACTAAAATGTGAGCATTAGCAAGCAATCTGGCAGGGTTGGCGGTTTCTGGGGTAATAGCTAGCATAAAGGAAGTGAATTGCGGTAACGTGCTCATGATAATAAGGCCAACTATGAGACTAAAGACAAATGAGGCTCGAGCAACCACCTTTCCAGGCCTTTTGGTTAGTAGTGAGGCGATGTTTTCAGTAATAGTGGTTCCAATATCTGCTCCCAAGAAGAATGGGATGAGCGATATTGCAGGAACCACACCTGAAATAACAAGTGCAAGGGCAATTCCCGTGGAGGCAGAGCTGGACTGAATGACAGCGGTGATGATAATACCGGCCAAAAAGACTGACCAAGGGTTTTGAATTAGATCAACAATCTGGAGTTGGAAGGATAGATCCCAAGCGGAAGAAAAGGCATGTGACATGAGAAAGATTCCTAGAAATATCATCCCAACAGTTATAGTTACCAAGCTTGCGAATCTTAAGGCGTGTCTTTGTTGGCTAAAAAGAAACAGGATAACACCAATAAAGAGAATGTATGGTCCCCAACCAAGGGCTGGTGAGGCAATAAACTGATCTAGGATTGTGGTACCAATATTGGCTCCTAAAAAGATTAAGATACCGGATCTGATGGTGATTAGTTTTGAACCTGTAAGAATTACTGCCAATGAGGAAATTAAAGAACTGGATTGGACAATAGCAGTTGTCAGTAAACCAGAGCCAAGCGCCACCAATGGGCGCCCGGTTATGTTTTGAAGTCGCTCACGAACATGGTCTTTTGCCAATGCTTCTGCGTGTCTAGATAATAGGTAGACACCTAATAGAAAGATGGCGAGACCACTAATTAATATCGGAAGCGGACTATCGAATAACATAGGATGGTTTTTTGGTTATGGCTTTATTATACATTGAAATGAAAAGCAGACCCCGAAGGGTCTGCCGGTTTAAAAATTCTGCTTAACGCAGATAATCCTCCCACTTCTCGCGAAAGCGCTTGAAGTTGAAGTGCTTGACGATGATCAGGCTGGCCTGGTTGTCCACCAAGCGGTAGATAACCAGTGGACTTGTGGTGCACTCATTGTTGTCGAGGAACCATTCCCCAACGTTGAGGTCTGGGAATTCTCCACCCATAGCTTCGGATGAATAATCCCGGGCTACAATACCGTTTGCCAGTTTAATCGTGCCTCGATGATCAAGCTCAATGCGCTCATACAGGGGTACGGATGTCCAGAAACTATCGGCGAAATTGACGAACATCCCATCGGCGTGGTCGCCGGGTTCGTTTTCCACAACACCAACCAAGTTCTCGATTGGCTCATGGAAAGCAACGATGAAGTCTTCTAGCCTCACTATCTCGGAAGGCAGAACCGTGTCATCTCGATAGATGGTGCGTTCAACGCCTCCACCAATAAGTCTTGAGAAGTATTCCGGCATCGGAATAATCCTCATTGCAGGAAAATCTCTCACAAGCTTTTCCCACTGCTTTTTTGAAGTAATATGAACCATCATATTCTCCCCCTCCTGATTTGTACGACGCCTCAGGAAGCCAACGATATACCTCGTAGGAAGGTGTAATTAAAAGTACGCCCTTACGGGACTGGTAACAATTTACCAATAAATGATGATATGGTCAATATTATCCGCTCTGGATGTACATTTTTAACGGCTCATTATTTTGAGCCGTTGGAGTAAAGGAAGTTTTCTACGATCTGAGAAAGTTGCTCATAATCTGTTGCTTCCATAAGTTCTGCTCTGACCTTAGCGGCACCATCAAAGCCGTTAACGTAGGCTTTGTAGTGCTTTTTCATAATATCTAAAGGTTTAATCTCCCCTAATAGATCTATGTAGAGTTTGGTGTGTTCTAACATTACACGCAGTTTTTCAGCTACTGGGAGGTTTTCAACATCTACCTCTTCGTTATACAGCCAAGGATTACCAAAAATACCACGGCCAATCATAACTCCATCACATCCAGTCTCCTCTACTCTGGCCTTAGCTTCTTCTAAGTTTTGGACATCCCCATTGCCAAAGATAAGGGGTCGGTCTTTGGGGTCTGGGAAGAGTTCATGAGCGATTTCTACAGCTCGTTTAATGGTGCCCCATCTTGCAGGAACCTTAGACATTTCATTACGAGTACGGGCATGAATAGTTAATACGGCAGGTTGGGCTTCAATTAGCATTCTAATCCAGGTTTCGGTTTCGTCTTCACGGTATCCAGATTCAACATAATGTAACGGATACTGTAGATCACCAGCACCTGCCTTAGTAGCTACAACAACTTTTACTAGTTGTGTAAGTGCTTAATCAATCCAGCTCCAGCTAATGACTTTTCAATATCTTTAGAAGGACATCCTATATTGATATCAATTCCATCAAAACCAAGCTCTGCTATTGAGAGTTCTGCGGCTTTAGTAAAGTTTGGTTTACCACCAAAGATTTGAGCTACGATAGGTCGCTCTGATTCATCAACCAAAGATCCGGTAACAGATTCTTTCCACCCCTCGGCCATCATAACAGACAAATTCGTCCATAAAACAGCGGTTTGCTAGTATTTGGCAATTAATTATCAATGCGGCGTCGGTGACATCTGCTATAGGCGCTTGCACCATAATTGGTGTTGGCAAAATTGGCCCAAAATCCTTTGTGGATGCTATTTTCATCCCAAATAACCAATATATACTACGGAAAGAAAAGAGGGTCGCTGCGGTGAGCAGCAACCCTCTGACTTAAACCTTTAACAGGTGTAGCTTGTGGAAACACCTGCATAGGTAGATCCCCTGGGTATCCCTTAAGTCTATGGAGGAAGCAAGGTATGATACGGTATCTGCTAGAGAAGCTACCGACCGGCAAGCCCGCAGCTTTGCCTTGGGAGGCGAAGGGGGTTATGGGAAAACGGGAAATTGGAGTAGTTGGTAGCCAAAGCTTGAGTAAAGCCCGGGAGTTGATGACGGGATCACGTTGAATTTGTTCACCAACTCCCTAGACCTAAGCTTTTGAGGTAGCTTGCGCCCACCAGATACGGGATGGATGACCCGGTGGGGTATTTGTTGATAACTCACTTCAGGTTACATTTGGGGAATGAGTAAAGGGCAGGCTCCAGGTCATGCCTGGTTTATCTTTTTCCTATTTTCCAATCAAGGTTCGTGTGTTACCGGCAATATACCACAAAATTATGAGAAAATAAAGACATGAATAAAAATCAATATTGGAATAGGGATTGGCGCATATTGGGAATTATAGTTTGTGGGGTAAAATAAAGAGTAATTCACCAGTTGCAGAAATGTTAAAGAAAAGCTTGCCGCAAGTAGTGAGTGGTGAGCAGAAAATATACACTGCACAATTTCCAGGAATAGATAATCATTATAATTTTGATCTGTAATACCTTCTAGTTGGAAAGCAGAAGCAGTACCTGCGATAGATGCAATTAATTTCTACGATCCAAGAACAGAAGGAAGTAACTTAGAGCAATCTCTGAATATTTGTATGTATTTTACAGCAAGTAGATTCCTAACTCACCACCGTGGATATTTTGGAACCAAAGAGAACTTGAGGTAGGAAGACCAGCGGTGGAATATGAGATTAAAAGCAGCTGGGATTGCTAACTTTGCAAGCTAGCCTAGCTGAGAAGGAACAACATATAGTTATAGATGTTCTAAAGTAACAGCAGCAATAGCACATTCTATGTAATTGCAAAAACCCACAGTTAAGTGATGTTGTGTATCAAAGTTTTTAGACAACTTAGATTTAGATCCAAGTGAATGAAATTAGTTGGGCAGATCCAATTGCAGATTGGAAAAGGAGTGACCAAGAAACCGTTTGGAATTTACATCACACCTGCTACGTCCCCAGTTCAACCGAAAGTTTTGAAGGATATCACACGGCTATCGAGCAGAGTATGAAGATGGTGATGACCTGTCCCATATGTAATTGCTAATGGGAAACAGTTATTGCAAAAGCTGCTCAGGGATATGGTAGTGATTGTGATAGACTACAGACCTTGGGCTGAAGTATATTCCTATATGCATATACAACAATCGATGTACTACTGACCAAGGGCAGGAACTATAGTTGGAGCAGGTGAAGAGATAGGAACATTAGCAGAGGGCTTTACACGCGCTTCTGGTGGTGAGAGAAAGCATCTGCATTTTGGAATGATAACAAATACCCAACCACTATTGGCTGGGTATGTTGCAAATGAGTCAGAACTTACAAGCTGGTTAGATCCAGCAACAATTTTAGACTAGGTTAAGTTCAACGAGTCGATAAATTGTAATTGCTCCCCAGGCAAATTGCATAGCCAACACTCCGTAGGCTTTTTTGCGATAGACAGAAGCCCCAATTAAGACTGGAGGAAATAGATTCATAATCCAGTAGCCTTGATCCTGAGTGGTAAAGAAACTAGAGGCGAGTAAGAAATATGCGGAGAGGGCAATAATGGCCCCAATCCAATCAAGATGAGGCACTAGTTTGTTAATGGTTTTCATGAGCTAATTATACCCTAACTTTCAGCAGATTGCTGACGCCAGAGAGCTTGGTATAGCCCTTGTTTATCAATGAGTTGTTGATGGCTTCCGGATTCAACCACTCTTCCCTTCTCCATAACGTAGATTGTGTTGGCATGAGAAATAGTAGAAAGGCGGTGAGCAACCATGATGGTGATGAGGTCTGGATGTTGGGTGGTTACATGTTTAATGGTTTCAGTAATTTCTGATTCGGTAATGGAATCAAGGGCTGAGGTTGCCTCATCAAAGATTAAAACTTCTGGGTTGCGGAGTAGAGCTCGAGCGATGGCTAAGCGCTGTTTTTCACCACCAGATAGTTTAACTCCCCCTTCACCAATCTTTGTATCAAGACCATTGGCACCTTCTTTAGAAATAATTGGCATAGCTTGGGCAGATGCCAACACTTCTAAACACTGTTGGTCGGTAGCGGCAGGGTTTACGAATTTAAGGTTTTCTCTAATGGTTCCGACAAATAGCTGTGTTTCCTGGGAGACAAATCCAACTTTACGACGGAAAATATCTAAATCAATTTGAGAGGTTGGAATGTTGTTAATCAGAATTTGACCGGTGGTTGGCTGATAGAGACCAACTAGGAGTTTTACTAAGGTTGATTTACCAGAACCTGAAGGACCAACTAGAGCAATTGTCTGACCGGCATTAATATCAATAGAGATATCTTTAAGAGAAGCTCCAAGTTCTGGAGAGTAGGTAAAGTTGAGGTCTTTAATTTGGATATGATTTACAACACCAGTTTCTTTGGTATCGGTAGGCTTTGGTTCTGGCTCTTTGTTAAGAATAGTCTCCAACTGCTCAAGACTAGCTTTAGCTTCCTGGTACTGGGAGGAAACATTTCCAAGTTCAGCTAATGGACCAAAGATGAAGAAGGAGTAGAAGAGCAAGCTAAAGAGCTGTCCGAGAGATAGATCTCCAGTTGAGATAAGCCAAAGCATGAGGAATAAAATAGAACCACGGGAGGCGTTGATAATAGTTCCCTGTAGGAAGCTTAGAGTTCTAATAACTCTAATCTTGTATAGTTCTAGGTCTAAGATTTTGGAGTTAACCGTGTTTAGTCTGGTTACCTCTTGGTTTTCTAAACCAAGACTTTTTACCAGTTCTACGTTTCTTAAGGTTTCGGTAGTGGATCCAGAAAGTTCTGCGGTTTGAGCAACGATAGTTTTTTGAAGTGTTCTAATCCTCCTAGTAAGCAAGAAGGTGGAAACTCCAAGAACCGGAATAAGCAAGGTGTATGCAGCCCCTACCCGCCAATCTACATAAAAGGCATACCCCAGAACAAAAACGATACCAACTAATGAGAGGAACATGACGTTGACGAAGTTGGTGATCATGATCTGTACATCATTTCTGGCCTTTTGGAGCTTTAATAAAAGTTCACCAGAGCTATGATCTTCAAATTCACTGTAGGCTAAGGAGAAGGCATGGGCTACCGAATACTCATAGAGCTGTGTGGATACCTTCTGAGTAATAAAGTTGACGTAGTAGTCTTGGAAGTTCTTGGCGAGTCTTGAAACAAATGCCACACCAACAGATGCAAGCATCAACCAAAGCACACCTCGAAGAAAGACCTCAGGTGTTAGTTCGTTAGCCTTAGTGGCATAGTTGTCGACCAACAGTCTAAAGATCTGTGGGTCAAGCAAAGAAAATACTTGGTTGATGGTGGCTAAAACTAGGGCCAGCACCATGTACCACTTATATGGCCTTAAAAATGAGAAGATTAATTTCACAAAAGGATTATATGGTTTGAGATAAGGGTTTGGCAAATTTTGTTTAGTTTTGATAATCTGATAATTATCCGCCTAGTGGCAAATATTTACGGTTTTTAATATTAATCAAAGAAATGAAACAATTTATGTTAAAGGCATCCCTCTGGATGGGTTTAGGGTTAGCCTTGTTCCCAAATGTCAGTTTTGCAGCAGAAGAAGCAGTGAATAGCCATGGTGGCGATTTCCCACTGCTATTTTTATTTTTGATTATCATGCTGTTGTTTGCTCGAATTGGAGCACTTGCTGAAAGAATGCATCAACCAGCGGTATTAGGTGAATTGGTGATGGGAATTGTGTTAGGTGCGTTAGCATTTATCCCTTGGTTTCATCAGATAGAGTTGTTTAAAACCAATGAGTTTATTAAGGATATTGCTGAAATTGGAGTAATTTTACTGCTATTTAGAGCCGGCTTGGAATCAAATATTGGAGAGATGAAGAAAGTAGGACTAAGGGCTACAAGTGTAGCATTATTGGGAGTAGTAGCACCATTTTTGGGAGGTTGGTGGATTAGCAAACTATTGTTACCCGAATTAGACAACACCACTCACCTATTTATTGGAGCTACGTTAACTGCTACTTCAGTAGGGATTACTGCTCGTGTATTTAAGGACCTAAACTTCATGAAAGCCTTGGAATCAAAGATCGTATTAGGAGCTGCCGTAATTGATGATGTGTTAGGTCTTTTAATCTTGGCAGTGGTAAGTGGAATTGTGTCAGGAGGTGGCTTAGGAATTGAAGCAATTGGCATCTTATCCTTAAAGGCGCTTGGGTTCTTAGTGGGTGCAATTATCTTGGGTCAGTTATTAACACCGGTAATTGGAAAACTTTTATCATCCATTCACACAGGGGTGGGAATGAAGATTGCCATGGCACTCCTCTTCTGTGCGGTATTTGCATATGGTGCCTCTGCTCTGGCCGGTCTAGCCCCAATTATTGGTGCATTTGCAGCAGGTTTGGTGCTAGACCCAGTTCACTTTAGAGCATTCTCGGCACCACATATCGTGCATAAGGTACGTCAATGGGCAGATGCGAATGCAGATGTGACTGTAAGAGAAGAGATGCATCTACTAGCTACCCATGAAGAACATGCTCATGTTGAAAACTTAATAGATGGTATTTCACATTTCTTCGTTCCAATCTTCTTTGTCTACACAGGAATGCAGGTGAACTTAGCTGCATTTGCTGATGCCAAAACATTAATGTTAGCAATGGCTATTACTGTAGTAGCCGTGGTTGGAAAGATGATTGCTGGTTGGGTAGCTGGAAAAGGAGTTGATGCTAAGATTATTGGAATTGGAATGGTACCCCGCGGTGAAGTGGGATTAATCTTTGCCAATATTGGACGCGAACTGGGAGTGGTTAACGATCAAGTATTTGCCATGATGTTAATTGTGGTTGTTCTGACGACGTTAGTGACTCCACCACTTCTTTCAGTAATGATAGGAAAGAAACATAAACTCGCAACAGCTTAATTGACTTAACAGGTGAATTCTCATAAGATTCACCTTGTTATTAATGGGGCGTAGCCAAGTGGTAAGGCAATCGGTTCTGGTCCGATGATGCGTAGGTTCGAATCCTTCCGCCCCAGCCAAAAGCAAGAAATCCGCTATAGTAGCGGATTTTCTCGATGTTATAATGTAATCATGAAGAATTTGTTTAAATTTATTTTTGTTGCAACCCCACTTGTTCTATTACATATACTTATCCCTTTCTATGTTACAGATTCAAGCGGGAGTCTCTTTGGTTTATCTATGCCTGGTTCTATATCTACAGTATTAACATTTATTGTTTACCTCTTGTTGGCATTTCTCGTTTCTTTTTACCTTTTTAAATGGTTAAAACACAAGACCAATATCAGCAAGACTTACCCTAAAGCATGGTGGTTGCTCATGACTGGTTCTTTGATTATCGGGTTCTTATTAACGGCAATGACTAGCGGAGCTGCTCTTGCCTTGCTATTCTTTGGTGCAAGCGGAGCATCCACATCAGCGTTATACTACTTTCTTATAATTATTGAGAGTTTATTGTTCCCAATTCAATTAGGAATTATTGGTGGTGCTTTCATTGCTTATAGGTCGAAGTCGAATTGATGATTGATAAATAAATTCTTTCCTGACTTCCTCAACCAGCCCCAGCCAATAAAAGTATCTGCTCTGAGAGCAGGTATTTTTAGTATAGGGGTGGAAGGATTAGAACTAGGAAAGTACACTTAAATCATGAATGATGCGATTTTATTAGATTTGTTTTACAGCAATCCAGTTTTTATTATCGTTAGTGTCCTTGGCCTACCAATTTTAGGAGCTTACTTACTTTGGTATGGGAAGCGTAAGAAAATAGAAGTAGCTCAAGGATGGGGTAAGTTATTACTACTACTAGGCGGATTGGTAATCCTAATACATGTATTTACAAGACTTGCTTGGTTAACTGTATTTAGATAGAGTTTCTAACTTCCTCAACCAGCCCCAGCCAGTAATTGAAAAGCCCCACCATATAGGTAGGGCTTGTTGAGCTATGAAACGTACAGTTACTTCTGATTCAAGTGGTCAGAAGCAATTCCGATGATAAGGGCCAGATCATCAAGTGTGTTCGCTGTGCTTGTTTCTCCAGCAGCCCTTTCTCGAACAGCTGCCTCATTGATCTGACTCAAAATACCCCAGTTTGGATCTCTTGCCTTTTTCAGAACAACTCTGGATGGGTTATTCTCCATGAGATGGTCCATGAGATCATTCCTAAGATCTCGCATTGAGAATAAACCCGCCTTGAGTTTGAGCACTTCCATCCAACCTACGATAATTGGACGATCGATCCTCCATCCCGGAAGGGATTGAGTTAAACTTGATTCGAGTTCCAAGTATCTATCAATTGACTCTATCTGACTGTAAAATTTATATCCAATCACCCAGTCACTGCATTGACGCATGAGCACCGATGAACCGGCATGCCGATGACGTCTGATAAGTTCCATGATTGCAGATGCCTTATGGCACATCATGGACGAAAACGTTCTGTTGCCCCAATATGTGTTGTGGACGTAAGAACCAAATCTCCAGTAGATTTCATTCCCCATACAATTAGGACACATCAGATCGTGTTTGATGACTAATGCCATCTCGAACTCATCCGGACTTCCCTTGAACCCACAGGTTTTACACTTGGGATTGCAATGTGCAGGAGAAAGGTAGAATATTTCCGGGCGATACGACTCCCCTGCGAAAAGCCCTTGTGCTTCTGTTCGTCGAGGAACTGGTTTGTACTTGACCAAACCTATCGCCTTGAGAAAATCTTCCTCGTATACATCCTTCATTCTACCCATATCGGCGCGAATAAGGATTAGGGGGTACTGAACATCTTGGCCTCGAAAGTAGTAGTCTTCTGAGAAATCCGGGCCAAAACACCAGTCTACGCCAAATTTGGGGCGTTCGTGTAAAGGTTCATGGTCCACAGTTCACCTCCTTAGGATGAGCTATCAGAATAAAAAACCAGATAATCTCTTTTAGCATAGATATTTTTCTCTGTCTATAGGTAAGATATGATTTTTTCTAGTCTAGGATTGACAAATCCTAACTTTTAACCTATAGTATTACCACTTGCCTACTAGTTAGGTAACGGATGAATGCCGAGTTCATAGGAATTGCATAGTGCAATTTGTAACCAACATAATCTCGCTATTCATATGTCGAGGTTATATTCCTATAGAACGTAAGGTATTTATGCGTAGATCATTTTCTAGTAGAAGAACAAATAGCAGTGGGGGTTATCGTGGTAGATCTAATTCAGGTCGGCCAGCTTTTAGAGGTAGTGCAACACCTAGAAGAGGTGGTGGAAGAAGTAGAAAACCAGCCCATAGAGGTGCATACATCAATCCGGCTAAGTACGTAAACAAGATAGACAGCGCTAGAGTTGAAGATGTGTTTACTCCAAAACATAGATTTGAAGAGTTTGGGTTTAGCGACAAGTTGGTTAGAAACCTACTGGATAAAGGATATGCAAATCCAACTCCGATTCAGGACGAAGCCATTCTACCTATTAAGGAAGGTAGAGATTTAATTGGGTTAGCAAATACTGGTACTGGTAAAACAGCTGCTTTCTTGTTACCAATTATTCATCAATTACAAACCAAACCTGCCAGAGAAGCAGTGTTAATTATTGCTCCCACTAGAGAGTTAGCAGGTCAGATTATTGATGAGTTTAGAATGTTTACCAAAGGACTCAACTTATCTGCAACCCTAATTGTTGGTGGCTCTCCTATGAAAAGACAGGTCCTGGCGTTGAAGAAACAACCAAATGTCATCATTGGGACACCTGGAAGATTAAAAGATCTGGCTAACCAAAAGAAGATGTATCTGGGAAACATCAGAACATTTGTACTTGATGAAGCAGATCACATGATGGATATGGGATTCTTGCCTGATGTTAGATTTATCATGGATCAGATTCCAACCAGACGTCAGTCACTTTGCTTTACCGCCACCTTGCCTAATGAAGTAGAGAAACTGATGAGAGATCTGTTATCTGACCCAGTTACCGTGTCAGTAAAAACTGGTAACACTAGCGACAACGTGGATCAAGATGTATTGTATGCCAATAATGCAACAGAAAAAATTGACCAGTTAATTGAACTATTCGCTAAAGAAGATTTCTCTAAAATCTTAATCTTTGGAAAGACTAAACATGGTGTTCAAAGACTGTCTGATGATTTGAGAAAAGCTGGCCTTAGGTCTGAAGCTATTCATGGAAATAAATCTCAAGCCCAGCGACAGAGAGCTTTAGACAACTTTAAGAAAGATAGATCTAATATCTTAGTAGCTACTGATGTGGCAGCGAGAGGAATAGATGTGCCAAGCGTTAGTCATGTAATTAACTTTGACCAACCTAGTTCATATGAAGACTACATTCATAGAATTGGAAGAACTGGACGTGCAGGAAAATTGGGCAAGGCCTTAACCTTTGTTCCTATTGGAACTAAGATTGAACCTAATTAATATTTAGAAAAATTAGGTTGAGAAAAGCCCCCGCATATAGCGAGGGCTTGTTGAGTTGTGAGTTGTTGAGATTAGGTTCTAGGACCTCCATTCATGCACTGCTTCAGAGCATCCAGGATGCCGTCTTCAACTACTCCGGTCTCCTCCAGGTTGACCAGAGGGGTAAGCTCGGGGTCCTTCTCGGCGAGGAATTCGAGGAGACGAACCTTGATATCTTTGAGCTGGTCAGAGATTTCATCCAACTTCTCATGCTCGAAGCGTGAGAGTTCCTGGCGAGTGTAGTCGATCCTCCTGAACTCTTCGCAGAGCTTGTAGGGCTCACCGCGAGTGTCAGTGAACATTTCCGCGAGTCGCCGGACCTTCTGGAATACCTCATTCGCAGCAAGGTACAGCTTGCGGAAGGCATCAAGCTCCGAATGATCTTTTACCACGACCTTGAAGTGTCGTGTGGATTTGTAATCGACCTGAACCACCCGCTGCTCCACCACTTCCCTCAGCTCTGGATCGTAGCAGAGGTAGGGGTCCCTACCTGATACCTGAACCCGGTCACTGAGAGTGGAGAGGGTTTCTCCTGAAATGCGAGTAGCGAACTTGATGAACGCATACTCGCGGTTGTTAACCTCGAAGTTGGTCGCTTCACCGATGACCATGTCACTCCCTGCCATCGGTGCATCGAACCCTAGACCAATTTCGTCCAGGTAGTAATAGCCTCCGTAGCTGGGCTTCACAACCCCCGGAGTGCATATACAGAACGACGACTTGATCTGTTCGTCGAGGTAGAAAATGTCCTTCAGACCCCCGACGAGAACAGGTAACAGGTCTGCCGTGGTAGCCACGGAATCGTTGCCCACCTTGTAGTACCCCATCAGGGGAACCACCAGACCGTCAATCCATCTCAAGGTGCTGAGGTCAACCTCAACGCTCTCGAACCTGAATTCACTGCTCTGCCCAATCCAGAAACGATAGATCTCCATAAAGAAGATCAGTTCTGAGAAGTGGGTGTTGACGTCGTAGCCGATCTCTACCGCTATTCTGCGGAATCTAGCGCCCTTACGGACGATAGTCTTGGTGGAACGCATGATGACAGCCATGACAATGGCCTCAAATCCAGCGTTGTGCTTGATTCCAACCTCAATCATCCTGATGAGTCTAGGAGTCAGTACATCCTTAGGATTAAAGGATCTTGAAGACATAATCCACCTCCGAAATCTGGACCAGATAGGCCCAGGTGAGATTACTGATACTCACAACAAATTATATGGGTGCATCCTCGATGTTTTGGATTTGAGGATTCAAATAAGTGTATAACAGTTTTACATTTTTGTCAATAAAATACGCTCTGAGAGCCTATTTTATATGATATACAATTCTGTTACTAACTCCTTCCGAGCGAATGGCGGTATATTTCTTCTACCTCCTTAGCCATATTCTTGGCCGAAAACTTTCGAAGAGTTTCTGCGTAATGACTAACAATCTTCTTCTGAAGCTTCTTATCATTTAGGAGCTTTAGCATGGTAGCGCTAAGGTTTTTAACGTTCCCTGATTCAAATAGTAGTCCATTGTAGTTATCGGTGATTATTTCTGGGATACCCCCTACCCGACTAGCAATAATTGGGACTTGTGCCCGCATGGCTTCAAGGATAGATATTCCAAAGGCTTCAGAACGGGATGGAAGGATAAATAGATCCATACTAAATAGAGCTGTGTTTACATCTGCCAATGCACCTGCAAATCTCACTGAATCTTTTATATCAAGTTTTTTAACAAGGTTTTGAAGTTCTCTCAGTCGCTCCCCTTTTCCAATAATCAGTAGTTTAGTGTTGGGCCATTTGGTGTGCATGTTGGCAAAAGCTTTTATAAGTACATCGGTATCCTTTTGTTTGTTTAAAGACCCAATGGTACCAACTAGTAGATCCCTTGGTGATACATCCAAACTGGCACGATACTTTTTGATTGCTACTTCACTTGGCTTGGACTTGAGTGAATCAATTCCATTGTGAATAATTGAAACTTTATCTGGTTTAGTGATACCTGAGCTGACCAAGAAAGTTCTTACAGAATCACTAACTGCAATAGTGTGATTGGTGAGACGATCCAACACTTTCATTGCCCGTAGATGAGTCCAGTGGAGAACGGGATTATTGAGTTTAAAGTTATCAGTATAGGTGTGTTCGGTATGGATATTGATTAAAGACAATCCACGGCTTGCTACTCTCCCCAATAAACCTGCTCTTTGACCATGAGTGTGGACAATATCTGGTTCATACTTTTGTAATAGTTTATGAATCGCTGAAGAAGCAGAGAGATCCGTCATCCCTTGCATGGGAACGGTGAATACTGGCACTTTCAGCTTCTTTAGCTCATCAACTAAATCGCCTTCGGGAAGGATAACAGAAACAACAAACTGAGAACGGTCGATATGCGATAACAGAGCCAATAAATGTCTTGGGGCGCCGGTTAAAGAGCTGTCGGCGATGATTTCAAATACACTGATTTTAGATGTTCTTGGCATGACTTCATTATAACATTTTGAAAATAAAAAACGGCCCAGAAACTGAGCCATTTGGAATGGATTAGACCGGTGCCTAACCAGGGCAGATTCGTGGGAGAAACCGACTGAAGCGGCCAGGTTCTTTGCTGCTATCAGCATCCCTCTCCTTCTGGTATTTATCACGGGGTTTACCGCTCCCAAAAATGCGAGAATCCTCATGGATTCTTGTGATACAGTCTGGAATTGGATTGAGCCCATCAAAGGGAACGAATTCGATGATAACACAACCAGTCTCGTTGCAGTAACCACACGGAAATCCAAAATGATCAGGGAATGATCCATCTTGTGTTATTCCTGTACCGTTGCATTTGAAACACACAGCACTGACAGTGCGGGTTCGATACATATTGCCCTCCAGGGTTCATTGATATCTGAATGTCAGACCACCTGGGTATATCCTCAGGAATTCAGGGGAAGTATATGGCTTGATGTGGCAAAATGTCAAATCTAGTATAGAAAAAACGCCCATTCCTTGATGCAATCGCAGTTTGGGCATTAGTGTTTCTGACAGGAAGTCTGGGATGTTAGTCGCAAGGCGGACAGCAAGGAAGTGTGACGGGTTCGTAGAAAGAATCACCATCATATTTTCCTTTATCACGACCCTCCCAATCCAAATTTTCTTTCATTCTCCGATTTATGTCCCCACAAAGCAGGCGGACATTGTTGGCACCGTACTTGTCCGAGAGTTCCTCAAGAGTGCAACCCATCAGTTGATCCATCTGCATGCGATCGACCATATTGATGTCAGGTATATTGTCGACCATTTCTCGGTTAATGATACCTGATTTCATCAACGACTCGATAATACCGTTAGGGATAAATTCCACCTTTTCATCTTTGTTTAAACGAAGTTGCCTATCATAATCGATCACGTGATCACCTCCTAATGTACATTCTCAGATTGCTGAGTATCCTACTTCTTACGAAGTGACCTGCCGAGGTCGGTCAGGAATTAGGCCTATACTACCTTCAAAATACCGTGGGTGTCAAATTAAAATTAGCTCCTGTAAAGGAGATTTAGCTGGTGGCATCTTAGATGAGGTTGGAACTTATCTAAGAGAGTTTGGGTATAAAAATAACCTCCTGGCATCTACCCGTATTTCAGGGTGACACCGGGAGGTTTCTTCTGAATGCGATCCCTTCGGTTTAGACGAGCTCACACATCGCTTGGAAGAGGATCTGTTTGATCTGCTTACCCTTAGCACCAGAGTAAGCCTTTCCCAGTTCCTTGAGAGAAGGGGGCGGACTCAGTTTGGTAAGGCGGGCAGACAGAGCTGTTACCTCTCTGTCGGCTTCTTCGTATGCCTCAAACGCATAGATGAGGTCTTCTAGGTTGGTTGCTGAATTAGCAAGTTCACCTATTACCAAGATGAAGTCTTCATCCTTCTTGTCCCACTCCAAGTACAGATCCTTCCAGCTGGAAAAACCGTTTATACCGGGAAAATCCTTAGGCAAGTACTCGTGTGTGGCGAAGTAGAGCTTGACCGCAGTTGCTACTCCGACTGCTGCCACAGTAACTTCTGGATTATTACGTTCTGACATCCATACTCCTTTATAAAGAACTCCACAGAGCCCCTTGTGGTAAATTGACTAGGTATATAGTAGTTCCAAATATCCGCAAGTGTCAAATAAAAATATAGTCTCACAAAGGTGATTTAGCTGGTGGAGCATCTTAGATGAAGTTGGAACTTATCTAAGAGTGAATAGGTTAGATTTTAAAATAAAAAAGGTCGGAATTTCACCGACCTTTGCCCTATGATCCGGGCGGAATTGTTATCAGGGGAAACTTCAGTTAACCTCAAGACGAACCAAAAAGGGGTCCTCCTGGAAGGGGAAACCTTGATTGTATGCGATTACGTAGTTACCAGGCGTAACCCACAGAGTAGATGTGCCGAGATACCCTTTATCGTGATGCTCTCTCTCGTAATCAGGAACGGCGTGGAACTTAGCGTAGACCCCACTTGGTCGTCCTGACTCATCCTCTCGAAAGATGATGGCACAGGAGTTGTTGCTGTAGGCCAAGTTATCCACTGTCGAGAAGCCATTGAAGTAGAAGGTCAACAGACAGCCTCTGACCTCTACTGTGGGGACCTTCTCAATATCATAGCTGAAGTCCCACATTGAGATCCAGCTTGCCATCTGATCTGCTCTCTCCAGGTCTTCGTTAAGGCTGGGGAGCCTTGTGATTGTGGTCTGGGGATAAGAAGAGCAGATGTAAACGTCCGGGAACAAGTCCGAAATGAGACCTAGACCTGACAGCACCTCCACAACCATTGGGTCCTGTTGTTCGATTGTCTGATCGACGTAAAGCCAGGGTGGGGTTGGTGGGTATCTGTAGAGATCCCAGAACTTCTCGTAGTCCAACTGATCACTCTTGTTTGTGATAGTAAGACTGAAATTCAGGAGATCGCCCCCGTCTCCCTCTTCTTCGGCTGAAGCCACGGAGGTGCAGAGGGGAATGCTGAGCATAGCAAGCAGCAACCACAGTGCCACTCTAACGATGTGTTTCATAGTTTTCTCCCTGTAGAAGAGCATTGTTGCTTAGAAAGGACTAAGCCACCCGTATTTTGGATTTCGGGAATTAATTATATATTACTTTTATTTACTAAAAAGTCAATCCAGGACTGTATTTATATGGTGGAGCATCTTAGATGAAGTTGGAACTTATCTAAGAGTGAACAGGTTTGATTTTAGTATGAAAATGCCACCTGGAGAGTGCGTGGTGGCTACGCATAACATTGCTGTCTTGGTCAGGATGACCAACTCTTGATGAACACGCTGGGTGGTTAGTCGAAGTTCTCTGTTTCAGATTCAGCTTTCGCTTTCATCGACTCGTACTTGAGCCTGGACCTCTGCCTCATCTTGGCAACCCAAGAGCTGATTGTGAAACTCTTGGGCGGACCGAAGAGCCTTACTTCAGCAACCTCGGTTGTCCTGTGACCCTGCGTTGCCTCTATGACCAATACGTAATGGACGACGTCATCCGCAAGGTTTCGCAGACTCTCTCCGACGGTCATACCTTTGAGATCCGTGTAGCCGTCTGTGATCTCATCCTGGCTGACGGTCTCAATCCATTCACCTTTTTTGTTGAACAGGTAAATGGATCGGGAAAATGAGAAACATCCTACCTCTTCAATCTGGGGGATCATCTCCAGAAGCTGCTCGTCTATTCTCTGGTAGAGAAACTTGATCTGATAGCCCTGTAGTCCTTTCAAGAACGGCTCTATGAAAGGATGCCTGACGAGAAACTCGTCATTGTCGAAGTGATTTGTGCGACACATTTGATTCTCCTTTTCGCATTCCACGAAAACCGAGGCCAGCATTCCACTGTAGGCCTCAGAGAACAATCCAGACGATTTGTTGAGATTTATCATCTGGAGAATAATAGAAAGAACAATTTTATGTGTGTATTCTATCAAAACATACTATACTTGTCAATCAAAAATTAGCTCTGGGACAGAGTTTTTATGGTGGAGCATCGGGGAATTGCACCAGATGTGCAAAAACTTAATTTCCTATTTTAGCGAGTGCTAATTCTAACCGCGATAAGGATTCTTCCTTACCCAATGCCTCTAATATCTCAACAGGACTTGGACTACCCATAAGACCAGAGAGTGCGACTCTAATTGGCCAGAATAAATCCCCTGGGTTTAAGGCTTCTGCATCAAGAGTGTGGTCTAAAATCTGTTGTAGTTTATCTTGATTCCAGTCTTGATGGTTTATTTCCTTTAGGACTGAATATCCTGCCTGGAGTCCTTTTTGGGTTTGGTCTGGACTGGATTTTTTAAAGACTAACATACTTGCTTCATAGTCTGGGAGGTCAAAGAAGAAGGAGATGAGCTCTGGAAGTTGATCGAAATACTGTGCACGATCTTGAGTTAACTTAAGAGCAGATTCGAGTAACGTTTTATTTCCTTCAAATTGTTTAACAAATGGGTGGGCTAATTCCTGGTACTCTGTAAATGGGAGCCTGGATAAGTAGTGATGATTGAGGTAATTGAGATGTTTTAGGTTAAATACTGCACCCCCTTTTTGGACACGTTCTAAAGCAAACTTATCCACGAGTTCGTCTAGATTAAATATTTCTTGACCATCTTTATCGCTCCAACCAAGTTGGACTAGAAAGTTAATGAGAGCGGGTTGAATATAACCCTTATTGATGTATTCAGTTAAAGAGGTGTCACCGCTTCGCTTGCTCATCTTGGAACGATCTTCATTAAGGATTAGCGGCATATGAGCAAAGGTGGGAACTTCGGCACCCAATGCTTGGTATATCATGATGTGCTTTGGAGTGTTGCTTAAGTGATCTTCTCCTCTAATTACATGAGTAATACCCATAGTGATATCATCGACAACATTGGCAAAGTGGAAGGTAGCGTTGCCATCTTTTTTCAAGAGCACAATATCGTCAAAGTCTTTGGAGTTGAATTCAACATCTCCACGGATTAGATCGTGAACTACAATTTTCTGATCATCGGTTGGGATACGTAAGTAGAGCCCCCCGTCTTGTTCGTAGGTAAGTCCAGCTGTTGTGAGTTGATCAGCGTGAGCCTTATAAATATCGGCTCGTTCGGATTGACGATAGGTTTCATCTGGATTTAAACCAAGCCAGTTGAGACCTTTAATAATATCTTCGTAATAGACCTCTTCACTACGTTTGGTATCGGTGTCTTCTACACGCAGTACAAAAACACCATTTTGCTTGCGAGCAAAAAGATAGTTAAACAAAGCAGACCTAGCTCCTCCAATATGGAGGGGGCCGGTAGGACTTGGGGCAAATCTAACTTTAATTGCTTGTTTCATAGTTACCACTTAGTTTAGCACGACGAACAACTGTCATGAATTTAATAAGTGCAGTTTTAACCCGTTCCTTACGCCATGGCTGGGTGATTAGACGCCACAGCCATTCTAGACTATGTTTCTGCATCCAAACAGGGGCACGCTTTGCAGGATTTTCTGAGGTGGCTTCAGAATTAATAGCAGCAGTACCTGCAATGAAATCGAGCGCACCTCCAATACCCATCACGACTGTGTTATCTAGCTTTGGTAACTGGTCGCGTATCCATTTCATTTGTCCGGCTGCTGGGAATGCTAAGAAGATGATTTGAGGCTTAGTTTGTTTGATTACTCTAATTACTTCGTCTTCTGTTTCATAGGGTGGACCCACCATGACTTCAACAACATTAAGTTTTGGATACATCTCTTGCATAATCTGGGCAGCTTTTAAAGCAACCCCTGGACCTGCACCAAGCAAGAAAACTTTCCATTCTCTTTTTGCTGCAAGCTTACTAATTTCCCAGACCATATCTGCACCGGTAATTCTTTCTGGTACGACGTTTAGGTATTTTGGAAAAAAGAGACTGGCCGCACCAGTGAATAGATACTGGAATAGTTCTTGGAGCTGTTTAATACCAGGAATGTTGATAAGTCTAAGGGATAAGTATTTAGCTGCCCAGACAATACCTGCACCATCTGCAAGAGAAAGGCTGGATTCATTTAAGACATCTCTAAACCATTGGTGGTCTCTGGCATACATTAACATCTCTGGATTTGGGGTAACGATGTAATGATTTCTGCGACTGCGAATTAACCCTTCTACAACAGAGAGGGCTTGGGGCATGGTAAGACGATTTACTTTGGTACCAAGGATAGAAACTGAGGGAAGGTTATCGATGTCCATGTGGAATTGCATCATTAACTAACTGTTTTATTTTAGAGACAAAGTTGGTAGCAGAAAATGTTTGGGCGTGATTTGAAATTGCCTGATAGTTGAAGTGGTCTGGATTCTGAAGATAATGGTGCAGAGCTGAGACAAGGGATTGAGTAGCTTGGTGTGGAAAAAAGATTCCAGTTTTACCATCTACTACAGTTTCCAGTAATCCACCTTTTCCAAATGCAATTACAGGCTTGCCTGCTGCCATTGCTTCAATTGGGACAATACCAAGGTCTTCTTCACCTGGAAAGATTAAGGCTTGGCAGTTTTCTAGATATTGGAATTTACCGATATCATCCTGCCATCCTAGAAACTCCACAGTGGGTCCGGCTAAACGTTTGAGGTTGTCTAGTTCTTCTCCAACCCCAATTACTTTTAAGGGAAGTTTTAATTCATTACAGGCTGTTACTGCTAGATCGATGCGCTTGTAGCGACTCAACCTAGAAACTACCAGGAAATATCCCTGATGGTTGGGGGTTGGGGTAATGTGTTCTACATCAACTGGAGGGTAGATAACAGTAGCATCTCGACGATAGTATTTTTGGATTCGATTTGCCACGTTTTGCGAGTTAGCAATAAAGGTATCTACTCGGTTTGCCCCAAGAAAATCCCAAATCCGCATCCGATGAAGAATGCCACGTACCACCCACTGGACAAGCGGGTTTTTTGTACGATCTTGGAGGTAGGTATGCCAGGTATCCCAAAGTGGTCTCATGGGTGAATGAACATATGAGAGGTGATGGGTAGTTGGTTTAGTGATGATGTTTTTAGCGTATGAGTTGGAGCTCGAGATAACGATGTCGAAATCATCGAAGTCGAAGGATTCAATAGCTTTGGGGTAAAGCGGAAACAACCAATGGGATGGAAGCCAGCTTAGCTTTTGCAGGTATGAGGTCTTGATTCTTTCCGGTGGAAAGAAGTTGGCTAACTTTGGATTAAAGGTGAGTGTGTAGATAGGAGCCTGGGGATATATTTTTGAAAGCTCGAGAGTTACCCGCTCGGCACCTCCCATGGTTTGAATAAAGTCGTGTACGATGGCTACTTTCATACCCGATGAAATACTTCTAGTAGCTGTTTTGCGGATTTATCCCAACTAAATTGAGCTAACCGATACTGACCTTGAGTAACATAATTACGAGCAAGGTGGGGATCAGATAACACCTTATCTAGGCCGGTTGCGATACTAGTAATAGATTTTGGATCCACTAGTTCAGCTGCTCCATCAGCAACTTCTTCAGTGGCTGATCCTTCAGATGTAACAACTGGAATTTCAGCAGCGAAACCTTCAAGAACCGGAATACCAAAACCCTCATCTAACGAAACCAATGTCAAAGCAGTTGCGTTTTTATATACAACTCCAAGTTGCTGATGGTCTAGATGGCCCAGGAAAACTACTTTGTGATGAAGACCAAGCTGTTTGATCAAATCCTCTACTCGTTTTTGATAGTCTTGAGTACTAAAGAATCCGGCAAGATGAAGGGTGAGGTCTGGATGCTTTTCTGAAATTTTAGCAAATGCTTTGATAAGTCTGATTGTGTTCTTGCGGGGCTCAATTCTACCAACGGCTAAGATATATGGGGGTTGGCCTGAACTTCGCTTAGCTAACTTAATGCGTTGGAGTAAAACTGGTGAGAGAGCATTGTAGACAACAGAGATCCGATTTGCGGGAATCTGGGCCATGGTCTGGAGGTCTCTTTTGATATTGTTGCTAACTGCCACAATATGGCTAGCTTTGTATTTAGCAAGAATTACGGTGAGAGTAGAGAGGATCCAGTTTTTTACTGTGTAGCTATATGGGTGTTTGAAAAATTCTAATCCATGGATGGTAACAACACTAGGGACTTTGAGGTTAAATGGTGGCAAGTAGCTTGGTGAGAAGAAGATATCTAGCTCGTCTTGGTTGGCAGTTGGACCTAGGATGGTTTGGGTCCAGCGTTGCTTGGCAGGTAATACCTTAATGGTAACCTGTTTTGATTTGGCCCAGTCTGGTCCTAATGGAGATGGGGTGTAGAGAATAAAGTGGTCTTCGGTTGGAAGATGAACCAGGGATAGTAAAAGATCCCGGGTAGCAATTTCTACTCCGGTGGGCTTGGTTTTGGTAATGGCTGAAGCATCTATACCAATGCGCATCTGTTTTACTTAATCCCCCGCTTTATCTATGATTGTTGATAGCTATGCTTAATATCATTAAGTAGTGCATAGTCATCTAGGATATTGTATCGCGTAATGGGACGCAATCGAAACTGGCCTACAATCTTGGGTTACTCTATTGCCTTCACTGTATTTGTGGTGGTGGCAATTATTGTGCTTTCCTATGCTACCGGTTACCGACTTAATTTCAAGACTGGGCAGATAGAAAAGACTGGAGTACTGGCAATCACCACCAAACCTAGTGGGGCTAGTGTTTTAGTATCAGGTAAAAAGTACACTAGAAAAACTCCATTGGTAATCCGTAATATTCTCCCTGGAGACTATGTGGTGGAAGTAAATTATGAGGGATATCAGAAGTATTTAGATACTGCCACGATAAAGCCTGGGTTTGCTACTGAACTACAGGCATTAGATTTAGTATTAGAACAACCCAAAGAAACCAAGCTAGCAGAAGATGTGGCTAATGCATGGCAAGCTAATAATGAAGTGTTCTACAGGAACAGTGAGAAGCTTTGGTACAGAGTAGCCTCGGGAGCTCCGATTGAACTAACTTTTGAAAGAATCCCTGCCCATCTTCGAGATGCGCTACTACGTGCTACAAATGTGAACTGGATGATGAAGCATGAAAACTCCAGCAACTGGGCAATTAATATAACAGTAGATGGAAAGAAATGGCTGGCGGTAGTAGATCCGAATGGATATAGAGGGGCATTATTCTCCGCTCCATTAAATCAAGCAGATGAAGCAGATATTACATTTGTAGATAGTGATAGGTTGGTAGGGCTGGTAAATGGAACGCTGTACACCCTAGATTTAAATTCTAATAAATTAGTTACCTACCAGAAGGATGTAACTGGCTTTAGCTGGTATGACAACAAGGGATATTTCACCAGCAAGTCCGCCAATGGTAAGCCGGCAGTAACAGTGGATAACAATCTATTTGATGGATCATTAGGTGAAGCGTTGGTATGGAATATGCCAACTGGGCAGAATTTGAGAGTGATTGCCAATACCAATGATTGGTGGCTGCTTGCAACCAGTACTGGAAACAGCCAGGTGTTATGGCTACTCACTAAAGATGAAGAAGGGATATTTTCCAAACAAACTAGAATCGCTGGTGATTTGGATGGCTATGCATATGACAAGACCAAAGAAAGAATTCATTTTATTACCGGAAATAAGTTGGTCGAATACGATTTCAAAGAAATGGTAGAAAAGGATTTGAGAGACTTTGGGAATACCAATCCTCAACTTCTAGCCAGAAGAGATAACACCCTGTTTATCAAAACAGTTGGTGATATTGCAGCGGTGAGTTTATCTGGTAGTAATGTATACAACTTTGCAAGTAGCAAAGATGTGGTTTTATTTGATGATAGCTCTAGAAGGGTCTGGGTCTTAAGAGATAATGTAATTACTAGCCTAGAGCTTAGAGCTGCTACTAGCATCTTTGGTGGACTGGTTAGAATCGGTGGATAAAACAAAAACTCGTGGGCAATCACTTGGGTAAGGTGGAAAACCAAAAAACCATCCTACCCAAATGACCAACCACGAGTTATGGCGACAAGATACGGGATTTAACGATACCTGTCAATACTTTTTAGGTATAGGAGCTAGTTTTTTAAATAACAACCAATCAATCCAGTATTCCTATAGGTTTCATTCAAATTTATCATTTATTTGTATTTTTGGCTCTGGGAGCGTATTTCTTCTTTACAGATCAGATAAAATAAGGTATTATTATCAGGTCTGAAAGGCAATTTAAAAACAAGGTGAGGAGTTGGAAATGAGGATTTATGGAATCTTGCTGAGTATCGTCTCTGCCATCTTTCTGATGGCATGTAGCACCAGTGTCCAGATGGATACTGTTCGGAATAGCCCCGAGGTAACCAACCCGGAGCTGATCAGCTACCTGACTGAGGAGTTGGGGAAGGAGATTGCCAACCTGGACACCTCCTTCGCTTCCCGTCCTCCGTCTGATCCCGTGATGCTGACAAGCATCAGCAACCACGTCAACGGCTGGTTGTATGTTTACTGGCAACACAAGATTACCGGCGACTACAACAACGACGGTGTGGTTGACCAGGCTGATATCACCCCGATTGCCAGCAACTGGCAACGAGTAGAGGGTGGCGCCAACTGGATGTTTGCAGAAAGCGCTGATGGTGACGGCAACGGCATCATCAACGCTGCTGACCTGGTGCCCATCGCTCGCCACTATGGCGAGAGTGTGGACCACTACCTGACCCAGTATCAGGATGCTGACGGCAATTGGTTAACGAATGGCCTGACGTACTACTGGGACAGCGATGTTGTTCGTAACAACGGTGAGGTACTCAGTCACTGCACATCCCAGGTCAACTACGAAGGAATGGAAGCATTTCGAGTCGTAGCAGTGGATGACGAGGGAATCATTGGACCTGCAAGCAATGTTGTCACTCGTGAAAGCATTCGCCCAAAGCTACTTACGATTACCCCAGATCCAACAACTATCTTCAAGGTTGGTGATGTGGTGGAGTTTACAGCCCAGTTCGAAGGCGTGGATCTGATTGAGGTTCGATGGGATCTGGTGATGGACAGTTTACACAACTACAGCTATGGATTTGGGGAGAGTTCGACTCTACCGTCCACCATGTTCAGCCCTGGGACTTACCGGCTGACTCTGTCCTATGGCAATGACCTGGGACGAGAGTTCCTGGAATACGACGTTGTTGTCGAGGAATGAACCTTGGCAGTCATGCCATAAAATGACAACACTACAGGCTTTCTGCGGAGAGCCTGTTTTTAATTGAGAAAAGCCCCCGAAGGGGCTGAGTAAGCGAGTTTGGTTGTCACTTGTCGATTCAGTACTTATCAATGTCTAGCACCAACAGCTTATCAAAAAGCTCGACGATGCTATCTTTGTCTTCACCGCTAACCGGCGTTGAGACGTTAGCGAGAGTTGAAAACCCAGTAAGGGCCACAAGCACAGGGTCTGGCATACTTTCCTTGCCTAAAGGAGACATTGGCATGTTCACAAGACGCTCCTTCTGAATAGCCTTGCATAGCATCTCAAATGCCTTAAGGTCATCCGAACTGCCCCATTCGTCATTCAGGATTATGCCCGTCCGCATGTTAAGTGCCTGTGTGTGCAAATCAATTCCACCGTAAGTCATTGAGCTACCTCCAGTTGATGTAAAGAACAAAGAAATCACGGTTTGATAATAACAGAAAAGACTAAGAGGTCTAGCCCTCCAGTATTTTCTAGTAAAGAGGAAGAATGGAAGGCAAATCAGGCAGTTCAATGAAGCCTTTGAAGTCATCTCCGGAGACTGGAGGACTACCAATAAGGTCTGCTTTAACAATCAGACGTCTGAGATTGGTACCTATTGGAGTACAGGTCATGAGGGAAAGGGTTGGAGTGGCGGTTTGATCTAAGACATGGACATCAGTTGGGCTAACTACTTCGCTATTACTCATCTTGTAAATAAACTTATCGCCCTGGTAGTAGACGTAAATTAGATCACCGGGCTCAAGATTATGTAGCAAAGCAAAGATCTGATTATATTCTCCCCCGCTCCACCAGTAGTAGGAACTATGACCAGTAAGGAATGAATTTCCAATTCTACCTGGCAAAGCAGTTCCAGGGTAATGACCAACACCATTTTTAATAGCTTCTAAAATAGCATTGTTACTGTAGTCCTGGATGAAAACCAAGGGAGCATCGACGTTTATTTTTGGAATAACAATACTATCCCTTCTTGGGGCGTCGGTGTTATCTACAAATGAAACTAAGTCATCAACATTAGCAAAACTATCCCCGGATGATGGGAGGTTGTATTGATTGGAATAATCCTGACCTCCATTACTAAACCAGTATGAAATTGTGGTGTAGATGGTGGGACCCATTACAATGATGGCTAAAAGAACAAAAAAGAATGCAAAAAGCCCAAGAAACTTCAGCACTTCCTTCCACCAAACAGACTTGGGGGCTGGTGGATGAGGCAGTGGGTGATAGATATGGGCGTGTTGCATATTAGCTAGTTGGGGCGGTTGGTCCAGCACTATCCCCTGGTTCTGGGTAGCTTGAACGTTCTTTTAGCTCTCTTAGGGTTAATACGTCCTCCACCCGTTCACCGTCACCAAACTCCCAGGTTGGATACGCTGAAATACCGGCATCTTTACAGACCTGGGTTTGTTTACGATCTGGAGTAGAACATTCAATGTAATTTACTTTATTAAATGCATTACCAAATATCTTTTTCTGATCAGAACAGTGTGGGCACCACCAGGCACCGTACATAGTGACGTTACTTTGAGTGAGCCATTCAGCTACAGCGGTAGCTTCGGCTTGGGCCTCTGAATTGTTATTGCTACAAGCAGTTAAGGCAAAGCTGGTGAGCAAAACTAAACCAAGGACAGAAAGTTTTTTAAACATAAGAATGAAAGTTAATAACAGGGGCATTATCTCATAAATTCAAGATGTAATTAAAAATACCCACACAGGGATATTTTAATTGGTGGCTGAGGAGGGACTCGAACCCTCAAGTCTTGCGACACACGATTTTGAGTCGTGCGTGTATACCAATTCCACCACTCAGCCTAATACTATTTGTAAATTGGGAACTTGGCACAGAGAGTTGTTACCTCCTGGGCTACAGATGATATTACGCTAGAATCAGGGTTTTTGACAACTACTTGGTTAATCAAGTCTGCAATTTGTTGCATCTCCCCTTCTTTCATTCCACGAGTGGTAAGAAGAGCTACTCCTAATCTAATTCCAGATGGATCCATTGGAGAGCGAAGGTCTCCAGGAACCATGTTTTTGTTGATGATGATTCCAACCTGGGTCAAAGCATCTTCTGCCTCCTGACCAGTTACACCTTTATTGGTGAGGTCGATAAGCATGAGGTGGGTGTCGGTACCATCGGTTACTAGTTTAAACCCATGCTCCATCAAGCGATGGGCTAAGGCTTGGGCGTTTAAGATAATCTGCTTACCGTATTCTTTAAACTCTGGTGTAAGGGCTTCTTCGAAGCAGATGGCTTTAGCAGCAGTGATATGGTTGTGAGGACCGCCTTGGAGGCCTGGAAAGACAGCCTTATCTATTCTCTTGGCCAATTCCTCCTTACACATAATAATGGCGCTTCTAGGACCTCTGAGGGTCTTATGGGTAGTGGTCATCACTACATCGGCATGTGGGAAGGGGCTTGGATGAACACCAGCAGCTACAAGGCCTGCAATATGGGAGATATCTGCAAAAAGATAGGCGCCAACTTCTTTGGCGATTTCTCCAAACTTGGCAAAGTCGATCTCACGAGGATAAGCAGAAGCACCACAGACAATCATCTTTGGCTTCATGATGCGGGCCATGGTGGCAATTTCTTCGTAGTTGAGTAAGCCCGCCTCTGGATCTACGCCATATTGGGAGAAGTTGTAGGCGGCTCCAGAAAAACTAACCTTATGGCCATGGGTAAGATGTCCACCATGAGGAAGAGACATACCCATGACTTGATCACCAAATTCTAGTAGAGCAAAGTAGATAGCCATGTTAGCTGGGCTACCAGAATAAGGTTGGACATTGACGTGGTCTGCGCCAAATAGCTGTTTAGCTAGGTTTTGAGCCCGTTCTTCAATCTGGTCGACAATTTCATTACCTCCGTAGTAGCGCTTGTATGGGTAACCTTCAGAGTATTTATTAGTCAGCACCGAGCCAGCTGCATCTAGAACAGCTTGGGAGGTAGCGTTCTCTGAAGCAATCAAGCTTAAAGTGCTTTCCTGGCGCTGTTTTTCTGCTTTGATGAGGTCTTGGATTGAAGTAGTCATACAGTCATTGTACCTACAGTTTGAAAAAGATTGAAAAAGTTTTTAACAAATACAGAAAAAGTTTGCCACTGGATAGGAAAAATTATATACTGTGCGCAGAATTTGGGGGTATGTAATAAACCCCTCACGATTTAGTGACTATATTCGGGAGCCTTGGGGTAAGGCGAGTAAAATGTCATCGATGAAGAAATACGCATTTTTACTGGGATCTCATAGCTTACTTAGCTATCTTGAGATTCTCAACATGGCGAAGGTGGAAAAGATTACCACCGGCGAACACTATCGCATGGGCGATGACATTTTAGTTATCGAAATGAAGGCGGATAAGGATAGGTTGCAAAAACTCCAGGATCTACTCGGGGGCACGATTAAGATTATTGAAATTGTAGATGAGTATCACGGGACTATCTTCCAGTTAAATCGGATCCTTACTCCAGAAAAGTTAATAGAAGATTACTTTGCCCAGACCAAGTCAAAGGTGAACTTTGGATTTTCTGTGTACTCCACCAGTCACTTGGTGTATGCCGAGATTAATTGGTTAAGAAACTTTGCTTACCAGCTGAAGCGAAAGTTTAAGCCTGACTTTAGTATTAGATACGTAGATGAAAAGAACTTTGAATTAAGTTCAGTGATGGTAACCAATAACAGGTTGGTGGAAACGGGAGCTGAGATTGTGCTGATCAAACAAGAAATGAACTTCATGATTGGCAAAACCATCACAGTTCAAGACTTTAGAGCATATGTAAAAAGAGACATGGAAAAGCCAAGTCCAAATGCTAAGTCTGGAATGTTACCTCCAAAGCTGGCCCAGATGATTGTAAACCTAACTAGGGATACAGATCACAAGCAAGTATATGATCCCTTCTGTGGTAGTGGAGTACTCCTACAGGAAGCAATGTTGGTAGGGTTATCGGTAGTGGGTAGTGATATTGCAGATCATGCAGTGATTTCTACAAGAGAAAACCTAGAATGGTTGGTAAAGACATATAACGTGGCTGCTCAGAAAGAAGGAAAAACAAAGATTAAGGAAATTAAGGCAGAGGAACAGATTAAACAACTAGATGCCACCAAGTCCAAATGGGCTAAGGTTAATACCGAAACTACCTTTGTAGCAGCAGAGCCATACTTGGGACCACCTCAAAGAAGCACTCTTTTAATCCACAATGCCAAGACAATAGCTACCGAACTGGAAGAGCTCTATGTTGGGTTCTTTGAAAACATGGCAAAAAACTACAACAAGATTAATCGAATCGGCTTTGTATTGCCGGTACTAAAGACCAATGAAGGTCTGTTGTATATGAATGTTATCGAGAAGATTGAAAAGCTAGGCTATGCCCGGAAGGAGTTTCTTCCCGCAGAAGAATCCAAGAAAGAAGCATTAGCAACTCACAGAGGTTCTCTACTCTACTCTCGTCCTGACCAACATGTATTGCGTGAAATCTTTGTGTTTGACCGGGTAAAATAGCTTGTCAGGTTTGCGTTTAAAGGTTAAATTACAGGCAGTTTAAGTCTGTTCTTTTTAGGAGGTGGAGGAATGAAAGGATTTGATTTCTTCATAGGAATGGCGGCTGTCTTAATGATAGGAGCCATCGGATGGATAATCAGTGAACTTATTCGTGCCCTGATGGTCTAAAGGAGTGAATCATGGAAATACTGGAATTCATGGAGATGTTACGGGTTTTATTCTTCTGTATTATCTCTATTTTCGTACTATGTGCCGCGTTATGCCTGTACCTGGTACTGCACTTTACCCTGCTGTGCTCCGGCACCAATACCTAAACGGGCAGTTTCACGACAGAATCCCCTGGTTGTACCCGGCCATTTGGCTGGGCATAATCAGGGGATTTTAACTATTGACCTCTGGGAGCAGGTTTGTTAGACTGGCTCTTGTAACTAATAAAGATTTTTAGATATGGCACACGTCAAAGCTGCGGGTACAGCGAAAAACCTTCGTGATTCCCAATCGCAGCGCCTAGGAGTAAAGATATTTGGAGACCAGTTTGCAAAAACTGGCGAGATTATCGTACGCCAACGTGGCCAGAAATACCGTGCTGGAGTTAATGCCGATATGGGCAAAGATCACACCATCTTTGCTAAAGTAACTGGAAAGGTAAAGTTTGAAGTCAGAAGGGTGAAGAAGAATGAACCGGCTTTACCACTGCTAAGTTCGTGAGTGTGATTCCGGTTGAGGCAAAATAGAGAATAAAACAAAGGAACCAAGCGTAAGCTTGGTTTTTTTGAATCTGTTCTTTATTCCAATCTGGGAGTGGTTGAAGTTAATGCAACCAGACGAAAACATAATTAAGAGAATGGAAGCCGGGGAAGATTTCTCTGATGAGGAATTGTTTCCTGATCTGTATTCAGCTCCAACGTTCAATACTACTCCTCCCTGGGAGAGAGCTGCTAGTGCAATGAATGCAATAATGTAGTTTTCTCCGGGTTCAACCGAGGCCCCTCGTAAGAGGGGCTTTCATCTACACAAGTGCATCTACTAATGAATTGGTTTTCACCGTTGCTCCAATGAATGAATTGAACAATGGATGAGGTTTGTTAGGGCGAGATTTGAATTCAGGATGGAACTGAACCCCAATAAAAAAGGGATGATCTGGGATTTCTACTATCTCAACCAAT
The DNA here is from genome assembly GCA_041389145.1 of Patescibacteria group bacterium. Lineage (GTDB taxonomy): Bacteria > Patescibacteriota > Kazan-3B-28 > Kazan-3B-28 > Kazan-3B-28 > JAWKSK01. The sequence continues at coordinate 70,512 of JAWKSK010000001.1, forward strand.
TCGCCGTTTGGAGAGATACCAGAAAGGGATAATCCGGCATTGGATAGAATATCACGGTATTCGTTATTAAACTCATAGCGATGACGATGCCGTTCGTTGATGAGGTCCTGACCATAGGCGGCTGAGGCTAAGCTATTGGCTTTAAGCTGGGCTGGGTAGGTGCCAAGTCGCATTGTTCCCCCTTTATTCACGATGGATTTTTGGTATTCCATAATATGAACTACGGGATGAGGAGTATGTTCGTCGAATTCGGAAGAGTTGGCACCGATGAGTCCTGCTACGTTTCTGGCGTATTCAATAACGGCCACCTGCATACCTAAGCACAAGCCAAGGTATGGAATTTTGTTTTCACGACAGTATTGGGCAGCTCTAATCTTGCCCTCAATTCCTCTGGAGCCAAAGCCACCAGGAACAACATAGCCATCTAGGGAACCCATGCGTTCATGAATGTTGGTGGTGGGAGAAGAGAGGGATTCGGCATCGATCCAATGGAGATTAATATCTACATTATGATGCCAACCGGATGCCCTAAGGGCTTCAAAGACACAGATGTAGGTATCTTCCATACTGGTGTATTTTGCTACTACTCCAATATTTACCTTCCTTTTTTCGGATTTGATCTTAGCAACTAATTGCTTCCAATCTTCTAGGTCTGGGGTTTTGGCTTCTAGATGTAGAGTTTCTTCAATAACGGAACCTAGGTTATGGTTTTCAAAGATAAGCGGCACCTCATAGACAGTACTAGCAGTTGGCATTGGGAATACATGAGAAGTAGCTAGGTTTCCAGCCTGAGCAATTTTTGTGATATTACCAGGGGAAACATAGTGGTCTGCTCTGCAAAACACTGCATCTGGTGAGATGCCAATACCTTGGAGATCCCTAATGCTGTATTGGGCCGGTCTGGTTTTAACTTCTTTACTGGTATCCAGATATGGCAAGAAGACGGTGTGGCAATACATCACATTGTGATTACCGACATCGTGTTTTAACTGCCTAATAGCCTCTAGAAAATGGAAGCCTTCATAGTCTCCGACGGTACCACCTACTTCTGCCACCACAATATCAGCCCCTGCTTTAGTGGCACCTTCAACTACTAGTTGTTTGATGGCGTTTGTGATGTGAGGAATTACCTGAACTGTTTTACCTAGGTAGTCTCCCCTTCTCTCTTTTGAGATAACTTCAGAATAGACCCGGCCGGTCATGATTGATGAATCTTGGCTTAAACTTTCATCAATGAAACGTTCGTAATGGCCAAGGTCTAGATCGGTTTCGGCACCATCGTCAGTAACAAACACTTCTCCATGTTCTCCAGGGTTCAAGGTGCCTGCATCGTAGTTAATATACGGGTCTAGCTTTTGCATAAACACCTTATATCCTCTAGCTTTTAAAATGTTGCCAATAGATGCGGCAACAATTCCCTTTCCGAGACCGGATAATACTCCCCCTGTGACAAAGATAAACTTGAGTGGTTTTTGCATACGCTTTGGTTATTTATAGGTGCGTTCAATATGTTCAGGAAGTCGGGTAACAATTTCATAGTTAATGGTTTCCGCCCATTCACCCAGATCAGTTGCGGAGATTGATTTTGATTTCACCTTTCCAATTAAGGTAATTTCATCACCTACCTTTACACGGGCACTTTTACTAACATCAAGGATAATCATATTCATACAAACCCTTCCAATAATTGGAAAAACTTTTCCAGATTTGTGGAGCGCAAACCCCATATTGGAAAGTGATCTTGGCATACCTTCATAGTAACCGACAGGGATAACTCCAATTTTCATGGCGTTACGTGCTTGATATTCTGCGCCGTAACCAACATGACTACCGGCACTTATACGCCTAACATGCACTAGTTTGGTTTTGTATGATAGGGCTGGTTTGAGTTTTAGAAATTTAGTAGTCTTATTGCGTTTAGCCCATGTTTCTAATCCCCTAGATGGCCAAAGTCCGTACATTCCGATACCAATACGGACACAGTTAAAATGACTTTCTAGATGCATGATAGTGGCACCGGTGGCCGCAATGGATACGATTGGGATTTCAATTCCGAGATCCTTAATTTTTTTAAGTGTACGTTCGAAGGTACGAATCTGGGTTTTAGTGAAACTCTGATTGAGTTCTTCAACGGATGCTAGATGAGAATAGATACCTTGCAGTTCAAAATTAAGTGGCTTTTTGACAACCTTTTGAACTGCTTTGATAGCATCACCATTTGCAAATCCTAAGCGAGATAGACCAGTATCTACCTTTATGTGGACGATTGCCTTTTTCTTTAACATAGTAGACATTCTCTGAACCATACGAAGACTCTCTTCGTTGTAGATAGAAATACCTACTTTGTGTTTGATTAGTTCTTTAACTTCTTCCTTATCGACTGCTCCGAGCATCATGATGGGTTGTAGAATACCCCACTTGCGAAGCTGAATGGCCTCATGAGCACTAACCACCCCTAAATAGCTAGCACCAGATGCAAGAGCTTGTTTGGATACTTCAAAAAGGCCATGCCCGTAGGCATTACCTTTAACTACAGCCATGATTTTAGTGGTGGGAGCAACCAGACGGGTAAACTGTCTGAGGTTGTGATCTATTGCTTTGAGATCGATTACAACTTTACTAAGCGTATCTCCCATAAAATATAAAAAAATGAATTACCGTTTGGGCCCATATCCCCAAAGCCTTACTTATCTTACCAAAAATTAACGGCTCATTTTAGTGAGCCGTTAATTTAGATTAACTTCTGAGCCTCTAATACCTTCCTAACGTGTAGATTCATAAAAATAAACCGTCCGGCCATAACTCCGGCAACCGTTGCAAAGGTAAAGGCAAGTAGGGCTGGTCCGTGAATCCAGATACCAGCTATATATTTACGAGAAACTGAGAAGGCAATGTAGACTGCTAGTATCCAAAGCCCAGTTTTGTCCAAGCGGGATACTACTTTGGCATCATCTTCATGCCAGAAGATGGTAAGCATTCGTCCGGCAAGGATACCACCCCCAAAGCCAATCAGAAGCCCCAGAAGAGCCAACCAGGGTGAGAGGATACCAACTATCATGTCATATCCAACAACGCCTAATAAAACGATGCTAATAATCATAAATAGGCGAAGCTGGATGAGCAGTCGCCTATCGATATGTTTGTGGTTTTTAAGATGTGAGAGATTCATTAGAATTTAATTATACATTATAAAAAAACAGCCGGCTGGGAAGCCGGCCGCGTTGAATAGGGTGCTTGATCTAGTGTGCAGATGCATGGCAATTCAAATTCCGAATCACCAGCTGCGAAGGAGTCTTACCCTCCAGGTCGATGATCTTCGATGCCATTGAGACCAAGTTCTTTCCGATCAAGAGATTAAACATAGCATGGAGGTTAGCGGTAGGATCCGCATGCTCTATCCAGAGTGGATAGGGAGAGATGTTGAATGAAGGCAGAGGATCATCCTCCTCACTGTTACCGAGATAGGTGTGGAAGCAATATCCAGTACCAGGTTCGGTAAGAATGGTTTCGAAGAAGTCTCTTGCTTCCTCGCCATCGTTACCTCTGCGCTGGGTCAGAAAGTAGGCCGTGCGTGACCCAGCCACGATAGCACCCGTAATTCTGGGGGTGTGGTTAGGTGCATCTGGCTCATAGGTAATCCCCCTCTGGTGGAGTTCGCCCTCAATGTCGTAGTTAGCCCGAATAGCCTCTAGTACCACCGGGGTTTGAATGCCATTACTTACGACATAAATACCATCAGACTCCGCCATTGCCTGGTAGATTATCAGGCTAGGATCTTTGACCTTGCTGGGGTCGAAGGCGTCGGTGTGCAGGTCACCATGAGCTTCTTTGTCAGCGACAAAGATGCGGTTGCGGCTGTTATCGCTCCTACCCATGATGGCGTAGAACTGAAATGCGTACCTTGGATCTGGACACAGCCCCTGAACGATAAGACGTCCAGGGTAAGGATTGGCTCTCAAGCATTTTGTGTTGCCTTTAAGCATGTCCTGCATAAACTGGGGTGCTGACATCCTTCTCTCCTTCTCTAGATTTAAAATAACAGCCCATGACTAGGTCATGGGACTGATGGTATTAAATCAAATTGTAGATATTTTGTCTATCTGGAAGCCTTAAATGTCCAGGTTCTGGACGAACTTAGCATTGGTTTGAATAAATTCCTTACGAGGGGCCACATCGTCACCCATCAGGGTGGAGAAGACTTCATCAGAAATAATGGCATCATCGATGGTGACACGTTGAAGCACACGATTTTCTGGGTTCATGGTTGTATCCCAGAGCTGGTCTGCGTTCATTTCACCCAAACCCTTGTAGCGTTGAACGGATGGAAGACGGCGGGCTGGTTTCTTGGTTTCAGTTTCTTCCTCTTCTCCTTCTTCGTCTGAAGTATCGTTATCTGATTGGGAGATGAGCTGTTGGGCTTCGGCAAGAAGTTCTTCCTTGGATTTCTTGGAATCACCCTTACCGGCCTTCTTGGCTTCGGCTTCGGCAACCATTTCGGCCATCACCCGATCTTTTTCGGCATCACTGTAAGTCCAACGAACATCCTTGTTGAGTTTGAGCTGATACAAAGGAGGTTGAGCGATGTAGAGGTATCCTCTATCGATTAATGGACGCATATAGCGGTAGAAGAAGGTAAGAAGGAGGGTTCTAATGTGGGAACCATCGACGTCTGCGTCGGTCATGATAATGATGCGATGGTAACGAACCTTATCGGCATCGAACTGATCGGCAATACCAGCACCTAAAGCAATAATTAGGGTTTTGATTTCTTCAGAAGATAGCATCTTATCCAAGCGGGCTTTTTCCACGTTTAAGATTTTTCCACGAAGTGGCAAGATAGCTTGGAAATGGCGATCACGACCACCCTTAGCTGAACCACCAGCAGAGATACCCTCTACAAGATATAGCTCACACTTAGCTGGGTCCTTTTCGGTACAGTCTGCTAACTTACCAGGCAAGGTCATGCCTTCAAGAGCACCTTTACGCAAAACTGTATCACGTGCAGCGCGAGCAGCCATACGAGCTTTAGCAGCAAGTAAGTTTTTAGTGATGATACGCTTAGCATCACCTGGATGCTCCTCTAAGAAGTGTTCGAAATATTTAGAAAAAATAGATTCAACAATAGTTCTCACCTCAGAGTTACCCAACTTAGCTTTGGTCTGGCCTTCGAACTGAGGGTTTGGAAGTTTTACAGAAATAACAGCGGTGAGACCTTCTCTAACATCTTCCCCGGTGAGGTTATCCTTAGTGTCTTTAATGATCCCAGCTTTTTTAGCATAGGAGTTAAGAGCTCTGGTGAGAGCTGCTCTAAAACCAGCAACGTGGGTACCACCTTCTGGGTTGTAGATGTTGTTGGCAAATGCTCGAAGGTTTTCGTTGAAATCTTCAGTGTATTGGAGACCAATTTCTACATTAATACCGTCTTTTTCTTTATCGACGTAAAAAGCTGGTGTAAAGATTGGGCTTTTTGATGCATTTAAATGTTCGACAAAGTCTTTGACACCACCTTCAAAATGGAAGGTTTCTGACTTTGGCTCTTCTTCACGTTCGTCGTTTAGGATGATTTTTACCCCTTTAGTAAGGTAAGCCTGGTGCTTCAAATGTTCTACAACAGTTTTCCAGGCATAACCTTCATTGTTTTCAAAAATTTCAGCATCAGCATGGAAGGTAATTGTGGTACCAGTTCCTTTAGTGGACTTGTCGATGACTTTGAGTTCACCCTGAGGAGCACCTTTCTTGTATTCCTGGGCGTAGGTTTTTCCGTCGCGCTTAACTTCTACTTTTAACCAGTCCGAAAGAGCGTTTACAACAGAAACACCAACACCATGTAGACCACCGGATACCTTATATCCACCACCACCAAACTTACCACCAGCATGTAGGGTGGTTAAAACAGTTTCAACGGTAGATTTCTTGGTAGCAGGGTGTTTTTCTACCGGAATACCACGACCATCGTCTTCCACAGAAACCAAGCCACCTTTCATCAAGGTAACTATAACTGTAGTAGCATAGCCGGCCATAGCTTCGTCGACAGAGTTGTCGGCTACCTCCCAGATCATATGGTGAAGACCTTCTACAGAAGTAGAGCCAATATACATACCTGGGCGCTTGCGTACAGGATCAAGACCTTCTAGAACCTGAATGTCTTTTGCGCCGTAACCTGATTGATTCGCGTTTTTCTTGTCTGCCATAGGAGAAAATCAGAAGAACTAAAATACGTTCCTACTAGCTATATTATAGGAGAATTTGGGGTTTTGAACAAGCTGATTTAACCCCGATATTTAGCCTGGAATTTGGAAGCAACTAGATCGATTATTGCTTTCTGGACAGTATCTCTATCTTCCTTAGTAAGGGTACGTTCTGGAGAACGCAGGGAGATATGGAAAGCAGTACTTCTACGTAAGTCTGCCATTTCATAGATGTCGAAGAGCTCTACGTCTACAACTAAGTCTGAAACTTCAGTAATGGCGTCTTGCATCTTACCGATTCTAATACCAGAGTTTATTTCAAAAGCGAGGTCGAATTTAACAACTGGGTATTTGGCAAGTTCGGTAACAGGCTTGGACCAGTTGATAAGAGGAACTAGTTGATCGAGATTAATTTCAAAACCGGCAGTAGTTGGAGTGTGGTAGATGATCTCCCCTACGGTTTCGCCATTGACTACTACTTCAAGACCAAGGCCAGATGGTAGTTCACGGTAGTCGTCATTAATTCCTAGCTCACTAAATAATTTGGTTAGAGCACCTCGGGCTGCAGAGTATGCGTTAGGGGCTTCAAAACGGGCTGCAACCTGAGTAAGCTCCATTGGTTGGCCTTTACCTTGCTTAGCAAACACTTTATTGATTTCAAAGACACCGAGCTTTGCGTCTTGGTATTCAAAATTGATGAGAGTTGGAAGAAGTCTGGTTTTTAAGTGACTCCAGTTTTCATTTAATGGATTTTCTAACGCAATGGCATTAGCATCTGCATCTTTGGCAATGAAAGGATGAGTTTTTACTTCCACTAACCGCATCCGGGACATAATGTTGGCAACCTTGTTAGCAAGGTCGAATAAAGCAGGAACGGTAGTTGGCGCCATGGTCATCATTGGGAATCTGGCTTCAATTTTATCGAGTCCATGGATACGGATAATCTCTTCGGCAATGTCTGCCGCTTCTTGAATATCTGAACGGTAGTTTGGAACACTGACCTTAATTTTATCCTTGGTAATTTTAGAAGGAAGATCTATGAGTTCTAGAAGTTTGGTAATTTCTGTATTTGAAAGAGAGAGGTCAATTAGTCTCTGGATTCTAGTTAAATCAAAGGTAATTTCTTTGCGTTTAGGAGGAAGAGTTTTGTGCAAATCATATTCCCCTTTAGCAATGACAGCTTTAGGAGAAAGGTCCTCGATTAAGTTAAGGAGGCGTTCTAAAGCTAAATCAATAGCGTAGACATCAACTCCACGTTCAAAACGGCTACTAGCATCGGTACGCACACCAAGGCGCCGGCTACTTAAGCGAATTGTTTTGCGGTCAAAATTAGCTAACTCAATTGCAATATCGGTGGTGGCGGAGGTAACTGCAGATTCTTCACCACCAATAATTCCAGCAATAGCTAAAGCTCCCTTGCTATCGGCAATGACAATATCATCTCCGGATAGCTTGCGAGTTTCTTCATCTAAGCATTTAATGGACTCCCCGCCTTTACCCATACGAACGGTAACGGAATGGCGGTTGATTTTGTTGAGATCAAAAATGTGGATTGGCTGCCCAGTTTCTAACATTACTAAGTTGGCAGCATCTACTAGGTTATTGATTGGTCTGATACCAGCTGCCTGAAGAGTATCTTGAAGCCATTGAGGGGAAGGTACCACGGTTACGTTGGTGACAACTTTTGCTAAATATCTAGCACACAAATCGGGCTTAACGGTCTGCTTTACCTTTAACAGTTTGGTGGTATCAGTGGTTCTGGATTTTTTGTAGGTAGTAGGTAGTTGGTAGCTAAACTTCTCTCCCATGCTGGCTGATACTTCTCTGGCAATGGAGAGGAATGACATATAGTCTGGACGGTTTGCTAATACCTTTAGGTCATATGCTAATCCAGAGTTGGAATCAAAGACCTGGGAGAGTGGAGTACCTGGAGTAAGGTCTGAGTCTAAAATCATGACTCCGTCTACTTTCTGAGGGAATCCCAGTTCGGCATCACTACAAAGCATACCTAGAGAATCTTCACCTCTAATAGTTGAGGCTTGGATTTCGATACCATTTGCTGTGGTACTACCAGGAAGTGCGACTGGTACTTTTTGTCCTACCTTAATATTCTTGCCACCACATACAATTTGGAAAACTTCTTCTCCTACTTTGGTTTTGGTGATTTGGAGGCGATCGGCATTAGGATGCGGAAGAATCTCTAAAATATCCCCTACCACCATGTTTGCATAGGTGCCGGATTCCACTACCTCCTCTACCTCGGTGATGTGAAGATCAATTAAAGACTTAAGCTCTTCTGGTGAGCCTTTGAATTTAGTCCAGCTTCTGATAATACCGTAAGGAATTTTCATCTAGATTTGATTTAAGAATTCAAGATTTCCGGAAAGTAACAAGCGGATATCCTTAATGTTGTGTTTGAGCATTACTAAGCGATCGATACCAAGTCCAAAAGCAAGTCCAGAATATTCATCTGGGTTAATGTTGGCGTTACGTAAGACCTGGGGGTGAACAATTCCAGCACCACCCATTTCTAACCATTGCCCTCTAAACCAAACATCTACTTCAAAACTTGGTTCAGTGAACGGGAAGAAACTTGGACGCAGGCGCAGCTTAATATCGTTGCCTAGGATTTGTTGATAGACAGTGGTGAGGAGGGCTTTTAGATGGCCAACGGTAATATCTTTATCTACAACAAGCCCCTCTAGCTGATTAAACACCGAACTATGAGTTGCATCCTCTGCTTCAAATCTGAAGGTTCTACCAGGAACTACAACTCTAATTGGTAGTTCATGATTCTGCATGTAACGAAGTTGAACCGGTGAGGTGTGAGTACGCAAGAGAATACTTTGGTTAGGATCTGACTTGCGATTGACCCAGAAGGTGTCCCATTCGTCTCGAGCTGGATGGTCGGCTGGAATATTTAAGAGATTAAAGTTAAACTCTTCAGTTTCAGCTTCAGGACCTTCGGCAACAGAAAAACCTAAACCTCTAAAGAGGGTAACTAGTTGATTGGTCATCTGAGTCACTGGATGGGTGCGACCAATCTGGAATCTAACACCTGGTACGGTTGGGTCGAAGAAGGTTGGGCCGGCACTGGCTAGGAGTTTCTCCTTAGCCTCATCTAACAGTTTAGTAATAACAGTTTTAACTTCATTTCCCTTTTTCCCAACGTCGGCACGAGTGGATTCGGGTAGATCCTTAATTCGAGAGAGTAGTTCGTTGAGTTCCGATTTGCGGCCTAGGTATTTGATTCTGACATCATCAAGAGTATCGGCAGTGACTTTGCCGATATCTTGCTTGGCGCTAGCTAGAATCTGATTTAATTCTTCAGTTAATACCATGATTAATATCTCTATTCTACCCTAAGTCTAAGGTAGATTTCCAGGAGCAGGACTGCAATTAATCCGGCTGGGAAATACCACCAGTATAGGATATTGAAATAACCGAGAATAAAACTACCAATAACAATCAGCGATACAAGAGCGCCTTGGCGAATAGAAAGTAACAACCAAGACATTTCTACCACCCGCTTTCTAGTGTGAAGCCAAAGAAATCCTAGAGACAGCAACCCTGTAAGAGAAAAAGTAAGTGTGGCTAAAACTAAAGACAGTCCCAACCCACCTGAGGTAGCTGGATCGAAGTACCAGAGAACAAGAGCCAAGGCAGCCAGACTACAGAGAGTAGCAATGGTAATGCCAATAACGATTGGTTTTATCATAGTTTATTGAGGGTGTCGCTAAAGTTGGTTGGAGCAAGTTCCCAACCTGCAAGTGAAGATGTAATATCTCGACCGTAATCTTTTTGAATTAGACGAGGGTCTAGAAAAACGATTGGAGCATGAGTGTGGGCAAGGTAATCAAGGTTTTCTTTGAGTCGGAGAGTGGTTTTAGGCAAAGTGTATGCCCCAAAGCTAGTACTATCACCACGGTATAGTTTTGCGATTGGTTTATTGCTGGATTCAAATGCAAGCTTTGATAATACTACTGTATCAAATGTGGACAGAGATGCAGCAGCACGCTCCAACCAAAACATAGGAACAACTAAAACGTGTGCTGTATTTACAGGTAAGATGTCTGGTAATTTGTCTGCGTGACCGATAGTATCCAGACTACTAATCTGGGATGCAAGTTGTGGCAGTCGTTGATGCAGATCGTCAAATAACATTCGTGAATCGAAGGCAGAACCATGAACTATGAGAAGTCTTCTATTTTGCTCTAAGCTAGTCTCTACAATTCGAACCAAGTCTTCTAGATTATCGGCTGGGTTGATGTCATTTGGCATCATAATTGTCTTGGTTTTGGTAGGGTCGATGATTAGCTTAGCAGATGCGTCAGTAAATAGATTTTTCCAATATTCAAAGGTTTTCTTGTATGCCAATCCAGCAGAAACTACAATTACTGACTTTGCGGCGGTAAATATTTCGTGAATCTGAGTAAAGGTGGTGAAGTCGGGAATAATTTGAAGATAGAACTTAGTTGATTCGGCAAATAAGAAGTATTTAAAGCTAGGCTCAAACTGGCGAAGAGCTTTGAGGTGATCTATTAACTTTTGAGTACGCTCTATCTGATGATGATCATCTGAAATACCAAATTCGGTAAGCCTAGTGAGATATTGGGTAAATAGGTCAGCAATTGCCCCAAGCACTTCTTCAAGCTCGGATGGAACTATGGCTCTAGTAAGTTCAATATCTTTTTCGTAAACATTTGTAGGTGGATTGTCGAAGTAAACCTGGCTCATAATTTCTGCCACCCGGTTAAATTTAGGACCAATTTGGCTTAGAATTTTGAACAGATCATCCCCAGCCTTACTGTCTTTAGGAGCGACTTCACGATGAACGAAATCACGTCGAGCACTAATAGAGGCGTTAAAGTATGGAATGGAAAAGGTTCTTATCTGGGTATTAAAGAATGCCTCCTCTAAGTTATGAGGGTGTGAGGTAATAATGGAGAAGTCTTGGAGGTTGGTGATGGTAGTAAGGGTTTCTGCCGGAACCACCCAAACTCCTTCCGGCTTTAGGGCAAAGTTGATGGTCGCTTGTGAAGTGATGAAGTTTTGTTCCCATTCATAACGTTCATCTGAGGTAAAGAATAGTGCCTGGGGCTGTGAATTGTATTCTTGCTTCCAGATGGTTAGCTTGATTGCTGTTTTAAGGGTAGAAACTGTAATATCAGCAGCTGAACGAACAATGTTTAGAGGAGTATCGTCTAAGGTAAGATGAGAGACTTCACTAACAACCTGAAGTACACCAGTGCTTAACTGGTCCCATTTAACCTGGCGGATTAACCCGTTAGGAACTACTAATAGTGCAGGTGAGCGATGCTGGGCAAGACTAATAGCTTGTGCCACTGTATCTACTCCTAGATGGGTTTCGATCAGATTGATATGGCCTGTAATAGCTGTATCAAGTTGTGGGAGATAGTCTGCTTCCGCCTTAAGCTGATGGTTTAGGTAGTCGGTGTATTCAGATGGAGTTTCGTGATTGGTGGCAACAGAGTTAAAGTTGAGTTCGGTTTTCCAGAGCCATCCCCACTCCCATTCCTGACCATCTAGGATTTGTGAAATTTGTTGATTGGTATCACCCTTAAAATCCGTGACCATACCTATTAGCGCTAAGAATAGATCAGCGGTTGCGAGCACATCATTCATAGCACGGTGTGACGGCTGATTAGCAAAACCTAAACGGTGTGATAACTGTTCTAAACTATATCCTGGTTGGGCTGGGAGAATGGTTTGGGAAAGGGTGAGAGTATCTAAACAGTCACCAGGTAGGTTCACACCTTTGGCGGTTAAGAAGTCCACATCGAAACTGATGTTGTGACCAACAATAGGAAGATTACCCACAAAGTCTTCGATTTGAGATTTTACCTCGTCTAAGTGAGGAGATGAAGCAATCATTTGTGGACTAATCCCGGTTAAGGATTGAACCAGTGGAGAAATGGATTGCTTTGTAGAAAGCAGAATATCTAATTCTCCAATCTTAGTACCGGATGCATCCAATTTGATTGCTGCAAATTCAATAGCATCGTCGACATTAGGATCGAAACCAGTAGTTTCGATGTCGAGAACAATATATCCAGAATATGGTGAATTAGGGGATGTGTTCATAGTTTCTGGGTCCCCAGCACGATTGCTTATAACCTGCTTAGAATAACCTCTAAACTGGCTGGGGTAAAGCTTCCGACGGTTACCCCAGGCGGAAGTTTAAACATACCAGCATTGATGGAAACCGTATTACTACCAGTTAGGAGACCCTGTAGGTCTACGTTCATTTCAATATCTGTACGTTTTAATTGATCCAATACAGTGCTTTCCCCTACTACCACTAGATTAATGGTACGTGGGGTCGAGGCAGTGACACTTAACCCATCGGTTGGATTGACAAACTGTGGAGTAATTACAAATTCACGGGAAGATTGAGCCAATTGAATATCTACTGTGACTGAAAGGAGATTGGTAGTTGCAGTAGCGATACTGGTTGGGAGTTCAATGGCAGTATCGACGGTGAAGGGACCTCTTTTATTATTGAGATTAATGGGGGTGGATTGGAGAATATCTAGTTGATTAAGGTCGGAAAGACTTCCGGTTACTGACATGACTGGTGGATTAAATTTTACTTCCTTTATGAAATACCCGGCTGGTAGGTCTCCTGTAAAATTAGGTTGGATACCAAGAGTTCTTGAATTGCTACCAGCCTCTACTACTACCTCTCCACTAATAGTGGTGGGGTCGAGGGTGACAGGAAGATATGAATTGGGGTCAGTCCAGGGTAGATATGACGTAGATTGAAAGTTAAAAGATTGTGTTTGGTTATTGAGTTTGATGTCGATGTAAGCAGAATCTATTAAAGCCAGGAGCGATGCAGAACCGCTAACCTCCAATTGATTAGGAGATAGATTGATAGTTGCAACCCTATAACCATCCGTTAGACTGCCAGTGTATTGTGGTTTAATCTGAACTAACTTTGAGGTAATTGGGGATGTGGTAATCGAAAGTTGCTGTGGTTGAAAATCAATAACAGTAATTCCAACAGGTGAAGATAGAAGAGAAATAGGAAGATTGGCAGTTTGATTAGAACGAACATCATTCCAATTAACACCAAATACTAAATTAGATGAGTTCAGTTTAGCAATCTGATTACGTCGTCCAGAGACTTGGATTTGCAGATTAGGTAGTGCTTGGTCTAGGGCATAGCTTAAATTATCTGGTGGGATAATAGGAAGCTGGATAGTGGTGGTCTGAACAGCAAAGGCCTGGACGTTGGCCCAGATTAAAATGGCTGCAAGCAGGACTAGCCCCCTCATGATGGGCTGAGTTACCCGCATACCTAAACCTCTTTGTTATAGATGAATATATTTTGTAATAGCTTTCGTAGATCTTGTGGAGAAAGATTCTTATAGGTATTTTCTCCATCTAGGAGATTGATGTCTCCAATGGTTTTATTGGATACAATAACAACTGCTTTGAGGTCTTTTGCTGCCCGCATAACGGAGGGGTTAGTGGTACTAAATAATACCTTAGCGTTTGGTTTAAACAGAGTTGATCCAGAAGCAACGATTTGGTTACCATCAATGACTACAGCTCCCTTGCTTAAGGCTGAACCTGAATCGAAGAGATCGATAAGTAGGTCAGGGGTGAGTTGAGTGTTCATCTTATTACCGTTATCGATAAGACGGTTAACGTTTTTCCCCTTCTTGATAATGATTAACACGGGTTTTTGGGAACGAAGCAGAACTGCCATGGCTTCAGAGACAGATTTGATCATAGATTGAACATCGGCAGTGGACACGGGTTGAGCTTTATGGGTATGGGCCCGGCGTTTGAATTGAACTTCTAATAAGCTCTTAACCTCAGGGGCATAGAGGGTGGCAAGAGAAAGTAAACTAATCACCATTAGGACACCACCGAAGTAGAATAAACCCCAAAGACCCAAGAGGCGGGCAATGAGAATAGCGATAAGTAAAAAGATAAGGCGAGGGAGTACTTTGATAAGGTCAGACCTTCTAAGTTTTCTTACCAGCCAACCCAAGAGTAGAGCAATGGCAATAATGTCGATTATGCCAATTAGACTTAATTGGGTCGTGATAGAGTTCAAAAAAAGCTGCGCGGTGGTAGCAGCTTGATCGTATCCTGCCTTAAAAAAATCGACCAATGAAGTGTAATCGTTCATCAACTATTAATTACCGATTAGTACTCTGATATTGCATGATAGCGGAGAGAATCTTTGAATCATCCTGTAAGGTCTGCATGAAGAGGACTTGGGGACGAGATATCTCTATTTGGTTTGTTGGGCCGTGGACTTCCCTACCAGCTCTAATGAGAGAAACATCACCTGTGGTATCGGCATTCTCAAGGTCTTGTTTGTCCTGAATATAAAAGACGTTTTCAAGGGTTATGTAGTTTTGATTCTGGCCTACCATCTTTCCGAAAAAGACTTGGTTGTTGGTGAGAAACACTGCTCTGTATGAGTTATTAGATGCTTGCCAAGAGTAGAAAAGAACACCCAAAGCCACCACAAGCAGAGCTCCTGCTAGATAGAGATAGAGTTGGTTTTTGGCTTCTGGTTTAGGCATAGGTTAGTTATTGGTAGAACCAACGATAACAACCACTTCAGTACTGGCGGAGGTTTCTCCTTCAGGTAAGGACTGAACGACCGTCGCACTAAGAGCTTTTTGGAGTTGTTCTACGTAGCTTGCTTTGCCTTCGGAAAGGTCAACAATAGTAATGCCAGAGTAGTTAGAGTTAGCAGCTTTGCTTAAACGAGTAACGTTAAAGGCATAGTTAGTGCTCAGGTTGTCACGGACTGGAACAGTTGCGTTTGGCTGAGATGAGCCATTACGAAGATCAATAGTAATCCTATCGGTTTGAGTGGTTGGAGGCTGAGATGTACCGTCTGCATTGTTATAGAAAACAGGACCAACGTTTACAACTCTATTGTTGTCTTCATCAAAGATGATGGCCTTACGTGAGTTTTGGTAAATGATGAGCTTGTCGCCATCATGAGCATCCTTGTAGAAATCTTGGTTGGATGCCAGTAGCTCAACGTCGTTGATAATAGCTACAACAGGATTCTTTTCTTGTGGAAGTACTAAAATCTTACCCACCTTTTTAAGTAGTTCTTGGGTTTGCTCTTCATTTAATCTCTGAGCAAGACTAGGATCTTTGAGTACTTCTACCTCCTTCTTTACTGACTGATAGTTAAAGAAAGACCAAGCAAAAGCTCCGAGTGCTAGGACTAATAAAGAAATAAGCAGAATATTGCTGCCATTCATGGTTTTTCCCCCGGTTCTAGAGTTGGTTCTTGCGGCCATAGTATTAAAATTAGTCGTTAGTTGATACAAGGTGATGATAGCAGAAAAAAAGACAAGGAAAAAGGGCACCCCGCAGGGTGCCCTTGTGTCTCATTAGAGACTTTGGTTTCTTTCACATGGAAGTATTAGAGACTGCCACAGAACAGCTTTGCATCGTAGGTTGCTGACGCCCCGTCCCAGTCCAGGACCGTGTCCATGTAGGAAAGCTTACCGCCGGCACTGCTAAGGACTGACCTGTAACCAAGAGCAGTTACAGGAATTGACCTGCTAAGGTCGGTTAGCTTCCATACACCTTCACTCGTCGTAGCATCAATGAAGTTCTGCTCAGCATTCTCTGTGTCGACTCCAGTCACGTGACCGGTGCTAAGACAGTAGACATACCAAGGAGCAGAGCCTGATGCGCGAACAGCGTAGGTGAGGATGGGAATATCGGAGCCTCCGACTGATGCCACTTCCATCCCAGGATACCCGTACTGTGGGCCACTGGTAGCAGTAAGGTTGATGGTTGTCCATTCGCCTACTGTTGGATTGGAGTTGGCTGAGTAGGAGAACTGAAGCCGTTGATTCTGTGCTGAGAAAAGCCACAGTAGATCATTACCCACAGCAAGCCTCGTAGAACCACTTATGCCCGTTGGGACAGTAATGGTCCAGTTGCCACTTCCCGAAGGGTTAGCGGTGTTGGCGCAGGCCACCGAGAGCTCCCCGCCTACCATGTAGGAAAGACGGGGTTCGTAGGTGCTCAGGGCATTGAGACACAGAAGACCCACCGAGCCAGATGCAGTGATAACCGTATGGCTTCCACCACCTACCTCATAGTATTTCAGGTCCGCATTGCCTGTTCCAGAGCTGTAGATGATGGTAACGGTTCCGTTGATGACCTTGATATCAGTTGCATTGCCGGGCTGGTATACCAGGTTCTCACCTGAGTAGCTGCAACCTTCAATCAGAGTTTCTGAAATCGATCCATCACTGGTGTCGTAGGCGTACAGTCTCAGACCCTCGCTAGCACTACCTGTATTGGTTGACAGGAAGTACAGGGTGCCACTATCAAATGTAGCGGCAACGAGAGTACCAGTATCAAGCGTTACATTGTCATCAGCAGTACTTGAACCGTTCGTCCAGGCATAGACGTCATAGTTGGTCTCATCGCTAACGACCATATAGACGTTGTTACTGGAATCATTGGCTTGAATACTGTTGATGTGACCCGTAACCGATCCTGCATCCGCAAGCGGAGCAATGAACAGGTTACAGTACGCCCACTGGCTTTCTGAACTAAACACCTCAGAGTCGTTCGGGTTGGTATAGTTCGCAACCAGCTTGTAGACCAGGTGTGGATCAGTAACCGCAGACACATCATGAGTGTATGTGGCAACGTCGCCAACGTTAACGTCAACCCATGTTGCACCGCCATCATCTGAGATCTTCAGGGTATAGGCGTCAACAGGCTGTAGACTCTTGACCCAGGCCACTACGACTTGCTGGTTTGCATCGTCATAGACCGCGGTAATGCTAGTAGCAGGCAGTAGACTGTCCTGGTGTGCAGGCTGATCCGTCTCTACCCACACGCTAAGCCCATCATTGTTCAGGCCTTGTACGTAGTAGTGAGTAGTACCGGCCTTAGGTGGCACAGACTGGAGAGCAACGTTGTCGATGCTATCCATGTACTGTTCCACTTCAGCTGCCTTACCTCCAATGAAAGTGCTATCCCCCTTGACATAGGTCTTGGTGTTCGGATTAGCATCCAGATCGAAGTCCCATTCCACAAGGGTCGATGGACCCTCATAGACCTCAGCGCTGGCAGATGCTGACTTAACAGCAGTTGATCGAACATTGAACATATATCCGCCGGTTCCGCCGAAGTAGGGTAGGTCCTGATACCTAGGAACGACTGTGAAGCGAAGCGCTTGGTCAATGCTTTCACCATCAACTATCTGGTCCTTGATAATCGCAGTGTCATTGGTTACTAGCCAGTAGCGACCAACCGCACCGAACATCATAGGCGAAAACCGTCGCTGGTTCCCCACCCAACCTTCCAGTTCTTCAAGAGTAGCAGGAGGTTGGATGAAGGGATCATTGAGTTTCACGGTATACTCAGATCCCGCAGTAAATACCTCGCTGATTCTCTTAGGAGGCACAAAATCGTTGACCGATTTTGTGCTTCCAAGATATACCCACTCGGTGATACCGGAGGCTGACTTGCCGGAAGACCCGAACCAGTCAACGCGTAGGGTCTGGAAGTTGGAAACTCCAAGATAAGCAACACCTACTCCGCCGACCTCGAAACTCACATCAATGGCGCCGTTGGCACCCCAGGGCGAGTTATATGCTCGCATGATATAAGTCGGATCGGAGGAAAGTGGTCCTGACTCCATAGGACTTGCCCATACGCTATTGATGAAGCTGGATGTGCCCTTGCTGACTAGCCTGGCGACTTCCTCTGCTTCATAGATCTCGTAGGCATCCTGGTCGCTCATAGAGCTCACGGTACGGTAGTCGTCCGGGTTGAAACTCGGTCGACCTTGATCGTTGAGGCCGTTGTTGGCCATCAGATTACCAGGGTCGTAAAGATGGTTCTTCATCTCCCTGTAACTCAGATTTGCGAGCCCTTCGTAAAGACCATCGTCAATCTGAGGCGAAGTTGACTGCTGGCCTTCGCTGCCAGTCATCTGAGGTGTGAGTTCCGTGCTGATGCCAGTGGGAGAACCACCGCCACCGCAGGAAGCCAGTCCCAGGATCACGAACAGAACCAGAGTCTTGAGACTCCAATTCTGAATCCAATTGCGTGTCATAGACACACCTCCTGTACAGGTATTGATTGTAAGTACTTACATCCTCGAAAACTTCCATGTTCTCAAGGTTCGCATCTGCTTTTAAGGCAGACTTATACACTACTTTTATATCACAAAAGAGCAAATTTGTCAAGTAATTTGCTCTCAGATTGATAAATTAAATTATTCTTCCACATGAGGTTCTTCGGCAGGAGGTGCTTCTTCCTCTCCTTCATCTGGCCCACCTTCAACTATGGTTTCCTCTTCGGCTGGTAGTTCTTCAGTTATTTCTTCCTCTACTGGGGGTTCTTCAGTAATTTCCTCTTCTGTTGGTGGAGTTTCTTCCTCGGGTATTTCTTCTATGCTTTCTTCTTCTGTAGGAGTTTCCTCAACTACGGGCTCATCCTCGATAATAATTTCTGGTTCTTCATCGACTGGTTCGTCTTCTATCACGATTTCTGGTTGCTTTTGAATTACAGGGTCTTTGACTTTAACGTTTACCTCTAGAGTAGTTCCATCTGAGATGAAAACCTTAGCACCCTTAGCAGAGAAAGCATGCCAGTTGAATTGCATTGGTACATTTTGGGCTACATCTAATCTGATTTCAAAGCCTTTTGTGGATTCGTTAAAGACAGCGTATGGAACTTGATGACTAAGTGCGGTGATACCGCGTGGGGTTACTGTCACGATTGGTTGGTATTTGTATTCTTGATCGAAGGTAACTTCAACAGTGTCGTCTCCTGGCAAGATACTTACTTGTCCAACGTTGTCGGAAGTAAACTCACCAGTGCCAATTACATTTACGTTGCCGGTGCTAGGTGCACTAATAATAGACACATTATTATTGCCTTGTACTGGGGCTGGAACATTAAGGCTCGTCATAATGTTGTCTATCAGAACCTGCTGTTCTTGAATAGCCTTGGTAAGTAGAACTGAAAGTAGCTTGTAGCGAACACCTTCAACCTGACCATCCTTAAAGAAGGCAAGTTCAGGTGCAACTTCTGCTACTTCTTCTGCAATGAAACCGAAGTCCTGTTCACCAGTGTTCTTCCAGGTGAAGGTATGTGGTTGGAGTTTATTAAGATCAGCTAGTGAGAAGGTAAGTCCACCAACGTCTGTCTTGTATCTAATGCTTGAATTGTTGGCATCGGCATAGGATGTTCCAACAAATATCATGATTTCATCTGATGGGTTATCTGGATCCCATTCTTGCAACGCTCTACCAATAGTTTGGCCTGGTTGGGTTGCTTTCATGGCACGTCCAGGTTGAGTTGAGGTGGTGAGCAAGTCTCCTGGTTCGATTGGGAAGGAATTGGTTGCGATTTTTACCAATACACGACCAACAAGTGCAACCGGCATTGGATTGTCTTCTTCTTCAATATTTAAACCGATAACAGAACCATCGTCTGTGTTGCGTGATACTACACCAATCACCTTACCATCATAAGCAATTTCTGACCGGACAAGCTGCTTGATAACATCGCCATCCTTGGTGGTTACATTCTGAGTTCCAATGGATACTAATTCACCGGCTTCAATACCTTCTGCTAGTGGATACATTTCGGCGTAGTCAGCTCCACCTGATGAACAGTCACCAATTGCAACGTCGGTCTGGGTTGCGCCATCCGATCCATTGAAACATAGTCTTTGACCATACTGAGTGGTTGATGAAATAAATATTTGACCAGGAGTTCCATCTCCTCCACCACCAGAACCACCTGCACCTGGCTGTAGGTATATGTTTCCACCATTTCCTCCTGAACCACCACTAGAAGCACCACCATCTCCACCTACGATGGAGAGTGTACCTCCAACACCTCCTCGGTCTGCACCTGAACCACCAGTTCCACTTGTAACGGTAAATGCCCCACCTGTACCTCCCCAGTTCTGACTTGTTGCAACAGATGTTGAATCACCCCCTGAACCACTGGTAACGGTTACAGCACCACCTGCACCACCTGCAAAGACGCTTGTTGCGCCTCCGCTTGAACTTGTGTTATCTCCTCCGGCACCTGTTGTGATCGTGAGCAAAGCGCCAGCCGAACAAGCTGCGCTATCACTTCCAATCGCAGATGCAGTACAGGATAATCCTTTTTGACCGGTTGCATCAATAACAGGAGTACCTACACCTGAAGTTGATGCTGATAAGTTTACAATCATTAGATTTGCAGTTGGAGCTGCAGTACCAATACCGACAAGTCCGTTAGGCACTACTAATCCATAGTTATTAGTAGCTCCACTTGCGCTAAAGTAACCAGCAATGTTTGTTGAAGTGGTCCCGGTATTGGTAACGGTTACGTAAGTACCATATGCAGTATGTGATGCATTTGAGTTGGTACCAGATCTGGTAATTTGTTGAAGGATTGAACTCGAGGACGTACTACCTGCTGTTGATGTGCTGGTGATATTTACAAGCCCATTGGTGGTACCATTACCGGTCCAGGTGTTTCCTGAAGTTGCGATATCTGCTAGGCGACCTGTGGTGACGGAGTCTGAAATCAGGTAGAGGCCAGTACCGGTAGTGATATCCCCCGCATCTACAACAAAGGCAGAGGTGGTAGTGGTACCTGTTGCTACGGTAGAGGTCAGGGTAATACCACCAGTGCCTCCATTGATTGCAGTAGATGAGGATGAAGTAGCAGCACCGATTCGTAATGTTTTGACCGCGGAACCGTTGGTGGTATATCCCAAATCGATACTCTGAGATGAGCTACTACCAACGGTAATGGTTGCAGTACCGGCATGAAGGGTAATTGCCTGGTTAATTGAGTTGTTAACCGACAAGGCACCTCTAACATTCAGGGTGTCAGCTCCGTTGGTGTCACCAATATTGATTGTATCTCCGTCGGTTGCAGTTCCAATGTTGATTGTGTCACAGCTAGCAGATGCACATATGTTGATTGCAGTAGCATTGGTGGTACCCAGAGATAGAGTACCCGCTACGACGGTATCTAAACCTGCGGCGGTGGTTCCAGCGGATACCAGAGTCATGCCACTTTCGTTAACTGAGAATAAGTCGGTACCCACGTCGTCCTCGATTAGGATGGCATTACCAGTGTTTTGGGATTGGTCGATGATGATATGAATACCATTACCATCTGTTCCGTTAGCATCCACAGCATCAAGGGTGATTAACAATGCATCACCTGCTGCGTTACCACCTGTGGCTGGGTTAAATGTTAATTCGAGTAAGTTTCCAGTAGTAGAAGCTCCAGTTGTTTCAGTAATCACCACAGCTAAATCTGAGGCAGTTTCAATACTGTTGCCACCTTCATATGCTCCTTGGAGGTCAGATACTCCTCCACCTCCACATCCAGTACATCCGTTAACAATGAGATCTCCGTTAGTATCAATAGACCAGTTAGCAGAGGTAATGATGACAGTGTCATTAACTTCACCGATGGTGATGGCATCTGCATCTGCATTGGTACCAATGGTGACAGTGTCACAGGCTGCTGAGTTACAGAGAGATAGGGAAGTGGCGGTACTATTGCCAATTGTTAATGCCCCAGCAGAACCAACATCAATCCCCTGTCCGGCGGCTACTGTAACGCCACCGGTATCGGCGGTGAGGGAGTCGGCAGTGAGGTTATCTTGAACGTCTACTGCTCCTCCTGCATTGATGGTTAAAGTTGCTCCGTCTGAAGTGATACTATCCCCGTTGACGGCGAGAGTACCGGTCAGTGTAAGGCCGGTAAATTGGGGAGAGTCACCAGTTCCTAATCCTAAGTTAGTACGAGCAGTAGCGGCATCATTGAGGTCGGATAGATCATTAGCAATCTGAAGATAGGCACTGTTTAAAGTTCCGGTATAGTTACCGGTGGTAAGAACAGTTCCGGTACTACCAGAAAAGGTATAGGTTGCATCGCCGGACAGATCACCAACATCAATTGTTCCATAGAAAGTACCGCCAACAGACTCAAGAATCTGCAACTGCGCATCTGCATTGTTAAAGATGATGTCAAAGGCACCAGTTTGGTTCCAGTCGGCTGTTAATGCACCGAGGGCAAGGGTTAGTGCAGCCCCTTCAGAACCGCCGTCTCCTCCAGAGATTCCAGAACCGTTGGTAATACTAGCCACATAGTTACCGGTAGTATCAGTGCTTAATGCAACTGAATCAGAAGCAATGGTTAAGGCGGTACTCCCATCAGAATCGAGAGTAGCTGTAACATCACCGGTAAAGGTGTCTCCGGATAGGATTACAGTGCCTGAAGCGTTTCGGAATGTAACGGTTCGGTCTGCTGTTGGGTCAGTAATTGCAAAAGTTAACTCATTGGTATCATCTGTTGCACCGTCAAAGGAAAGCGGGGTTGCACCTTGAATGGCACCGGTTACGGTAATTCCATCGGTTATCGCATCACCTAAGGTGAGATTTCCATACGTTGTAATGTTCCCTGAACTATCGAGTAAGAAGTTACCAGCATCGACCACCAAGAGATCATCAAATGTTCCGGTTTGCCCGAGCGTTATAGTTCTAGCTGCAGCATCGTCACCAGAGAAGGTAAGGTTTGCACCAAGGGACGAAACGACTACTTCAGCACTGAGCGTCCCATCAGCTGATGTAACGAGATATGTAGCATCGGTTGGTGCTCCTCCTCCACCTCCACATCCAGTACATCCGTTAACGATGAGATCTCCGTTGGTATCGATAGACCAGTTAGCAGAGGTAATGATGACAGTGTCATTAGCTTCACCGATGGTGATGGCATCTGCGTCTGCATTGGTACCAATGGTAATAGTGTCACAGGCTGCTGAGTTACAGAGAGATAGGGAAGTGGCAGTACTATTGCCAATAGTTAATGCTCCAGCAGAACCAACATCAATCCCCTGTCCGGCAGCTACTGTTACTCCACCGGTATCAGCGGTGAGGGAGTCGGCAGTGAGGTTATCTTGAACGTCTACTGCTCCTCCTGCATTGATGAAGATGATGTCAAAGGCACCAGTTTGGTTCCAGTCGGCTGTTGTTGCACCGAGGGCAAGGGTTAGTGCAGCCCCTTCAGAACCGCCGTCTCCTCCAGAGATTCCAGAACCGTTAGTAATACTAGCCACATAGTTACCGGTAGTATCAGTGCTTAATGCAACTGAATCAGAAGCAATGTTGCTGGCGGTACTCCCATCAGAATCGAGAGTAGCTGCAACATCACCGGTAAGGTGTCTCCGGATAGATTACAGTGCCTGAAGCGTTTCGGAATGTAACGGTTCGGTCTGCTGTTGGGGTCAGTAATTGCAAAAGTTAACTCATTGGTATCATCTGTTGCACCGTCAAAGGAAAGCGGGGTTGCACCTTGAATGGCACCGGTTACAGGTAATTCCATCGGTTATCGCATCACCTAAGGGTAGAGATTTCCATACGTTGTAATGTTCCCTGAACTATCGAGTAAAGTTACCAGCATCGACCACCAAGAGATCATCAAATGTTCCGGTTTGCCCGAGCGTTATAGTTCTAGCTGCAGCATCGTCACCAGAGAAGGTAAGGTTTGCACCAAGGGACGAAACGACTACTTCAGCACTGAGCGTCCCATCAGCTGATGTAACGAGATATGTAAGCCGGTTGGTGCTCCTCCTCCACCTCCACATCCAGTACATCCGTTAACGATGAGATCTCCGTTGGTATCGATAGACCAGTTAGCAGAGGTAATGATGACAGTGTCATTAGCTTCACCGATGGTGATGGCATTCGCGTCTGCATTGGTACCAATGGTAATAGTGTCACAGGCTGCTGAGTTACAGAGAGATAGGGAAGTGGCAGTACTATTGCCAATAGTTAATGCTCCAGCAGAACCAACATCAATCCCCTGTCCGGCAGCTACTGTTACTCCACCGGTATCAGCGGTGAGGGAGTCGGCAGTGAGGTTATCTTGAACGTCTACTGCTCCTCCTGCATTGATGGTTAAAGTTGCTCCGTCTGAAGTGATACTATCCCCGTTGACGGCGAGAGTACCTCCTAAAACAGTATTTCCACTAGAATCTACAGACCAGTTTCCAGCATCAATTACAACGACATCATCAAATGAGTTGGTTTGTCCCAGGGTAATTGTTCTAGCAGCCGAATCATCTCCTGCAAAGGTGAGGTTGGCGGCAAGACTGGAGGTGACAACTTCATTGGTGAGAGTACCGTTTGCGGATGTGACGAGATATGTAGCATCGGTTGGTGCTCCTCCTCCACCTCCACCGGAAGCAGCTACCCATGAACCACTGGTGTAAACGTAAATAGTATTATCACCGGTATTAAAGTAAATTCTTCCTTCTCTAAGCACAGAACTGCTGCTGGCACTTGGTGCAGAGGCAGCAGTTTCAATACCACCTGCCCTAAAGGCATAAGCAGCTGAATTAATCTTGGTTCGAGGAGACATCTCTCCATCCGATTCAATCTCGGTGGAAATGTAATAGGTGGTATCAAAATCTAGATCGAGGGGATTAGTGGAAGCATCTACACTACCAATCACCAAGGTGAAATATCCATTAGTAACGGTGACATCACTATGAGTTTCACTGAATAGGGACGAGCCCCCGGTAAGTGCGTTATAGATGCGAATGGTGAAATCATAAGTGCCACTAAGTGCAGTACCACCTGAATCTTTTAATCGCCCCTGGTAACCCATGGTTATTGGGACATCCGCTGCAATAGCTGCTTGAGTTAACTGCAAAAACCAACCACTTGCGACAAGTAGCAGGGATAAGACGAATCCCCCGATTATCCTTAGCCAGAGCTCTCTTTTGGTTTTTGAAAACATTAAATTGCTAGCAGAAAATTAAAAAGACATATATTAATGTATGTCTATTGTAACACTTTTTTGGTTAATAAAAACCTATGTTTCCGACCTTTTTTTGCGATTTTTTATAACCAAAATCAACAATAAAATCAAGGCTAGTATAACCCAAATTCCGTATTGGCAAAAGGCCGGGTAATCACAACACCAAGTGAGTTGCAATGGCAAACCACCAAGACTACAGGTTGCTTTGGATTTAGCTATTTCACGAATAGTCCCATCTTCGTTAACAAAGAACTCGATCCATCCTTCCCTAAAGTTCTGGGCAAGATCAAAAGCTCTAACGATAACTGTGTTCTCTCCCTTAATTAGCCCCTTGAGGTCTGTTGGGCTGATTGTCTCTACAAATATTCCGTCATTTACTTGAAGCTCATAGCGTCCAATGCCGGAAGTTGCATCAGTAGTACTGAACCGCAATGCTAGTTGATTATCGTCCCCTACTTCAAGGAATGGTTCGAAGCGTCGTGGAGCAGTTTTGTCGTTTTGGATTGGGTAATGAAGGGTGATTGTTTCAGTATCAGAAAGCTTGGTGGTTAGATGAAAGTAAAATATTCCATCCTTTAATTTGGGGATGTTAACCTCCCGTTCAGTAGTTGCCTTTTTTCCGATTCCGTCTGGATTTGTATCAAACGACCATTTGTAGTTAGATCCAACTTCGTTCCAGGTAAATGCAGCGTGCTGTTGTGAAAACCAACTATCACTACTTGGATGAGTTGGACTAATTATTGTTAATTTTTGACCGGATGGGGAAGTGGGCACCACCTGTGCATCACCAATGTTGACGATAACTGAGTTCAGACTGCCGGTATTTATCTTCTCAACACCTCCAGAAATTGCTCGACTGGCAGGGGAGAGAGCGACTCTTGCCTGACCTTTTGCCTTTGCACGGAAGGTGATTGTCGCGAAAGTTGTAACACTATTTACCCCACCTGTAATAGAAAAGCCACCTCCGGATAATACTCCATTGTTGTTGAGATAGTTACCTGGCGAGGTGTTGTTTAATGGTCCTGATAACTGAAAGTTGATAGCTTCCACTAAATCACTAGAGTACTGAACCACAGATCTTGCAGTATCGATATTCTCGCCATTAGGGTTAAGGGATACACGAATTGCAAAATTAGAACCTATTCCCACGTTTTGTGAGGTAGGAGAGAGAGACATGGAAGCATTCCCAGCAGCAAAAACAGTAGGTGAGAGACTGGTAATTAATACCAGAGAGGTAATAAAGTTTAAAATTGGATGCCAGAGTTTATTCATGCTCATTCATTATTCCACACTCCAATATGAAGCCAAAAGACTAAGATCATAGTCATCGGTTATACCATCCCTATTCAAATCGGTATCACAGCTGTTTCGTGAATTCCAAGCACGGGCTAACAAGGACAAATCATAGTCATCTGACTTCCCGTCCCCGTTTATATCTCCCATCCGATGTAAGGCAAGATTTACCTCGACCGCAGCAGAACTCTTTCCTTGTAAATCACGACCAAAAAAGTCGTATAGAGTGGATTCGTTATTATTTATCCAAACAGTTTTTTCCCAATGAGTTTCATCTGGGAAATAGAATCCTGCAAGATCTCCTCTAACAAACATATATATAAGGTTTTTGGTTTTAGTACCGGTAAAGTGAACTAAGTTGTCATATACAACCGTACAACCAACATTATCCACTGTAATCTTTCCAACCTGAGCTGGTGCGCCTCCTCCACCACCAGCTGTTGATGTTGTGGCACTGGTTGATTCAATACGGGTAGGTGAGCCTTGTTCGTTTCCATAACTAGAACTAGTTACACTACCCACGATTGGCTCAATACTACCATCCAGGGTGTAACTGCCTGATGTTTGTCTAAACTGAGTTGGACCAGCCTGGTCGCTATCTAGGCTATAGGTTGAACTAGTTGCTGCAATAACCGGTAGGTTAAAAGCAAACACGGTAGAGAAGTAAGCCGCCAAAATTCGTAATCCGATAGAGGAGAGTTGGCTATTAGTTTTTGGTCCTCGCATTGCTTAATTGTAACGCAAATTACAGATTAGATGAATTAACCAATAAATATTTTAGGTCTCTTCAGTTGGTTAAAAAATTCAAAAATAATTCAGTGTTCTTTTTTGAACTGTGAATGATTTTGATTTCTAGTGTTTCAATATGATCTAAAATGTGGACCCTACCTACCAGGACATTTTTTGAACTATTTGTCAAGTTGGTGTTTCGATGACTGCCTAAAAAATGCAGTTTTATAGCTAAATACCGGCATATTGCCGGTATCTTGCATTTAACTGATTAATTCTAAGGTGATTTTTACTGTATCTGTTAGCTCTCTCCCCTGTTGTAAAAATCCGCTCTGGAGGCTATTTCTTATTTTTGACCTATTCGACAATTATTTTCCAGAAGATATCGCTGGTTGGGAGTACTTTCCCCTGTTTATCTACCTGTTGTGCCCATGCATCGAACTCTTTTACCAATTCAACGTAGTATAAGTAGGTGCCTGGTTGTATATCTGATTTGAGCTGAAGTGACCAGTCTAGGTTGAATACTTCACCTGGTGCGACTGGATCTCCGTTGTAGATATCAAAGCGATTTGATTCACCATCTGGATTATGAACAAAGCTTGCCGAGCCTAACCAGTCGTATATTACATCTCTTGGATTGCCTGATCCTACTCTAAGCTGATGCCCTCCACGGAATGGGGCTAATTCTTCGATTAAGTCTTTCGCTCCATATAGAACCAATGACTTTGGATCAGTAGCACGATTTATCAATTCGAGATTGAGTGTGATACTATCCCCGGCATTTGCTCTTATTACGTGAGCATCTCCTTCAACGGTCCCATTTTGCTTCTGCCATTCGTAGTAGAATGGTGTACTGAATGATTCAAAGGTAGATTCGACTGAATCTCCAAGTACAGACTGTAACCCTTTGAGGATTTTATCAAGAGTATCATCGTCAAGTTTTGCGTTGTCTGAAACCTTAGAGTTGTAGACAATTGAGTCCATTAGAACACGTCGAATGGCTACGTTTTTAATATCGTAGAAAAGAACTTTTACGTCGTATCTGGCTCCGTCTTTACATGGAATTGCCCCTGGTGCATCTGGACCACATAGTTTCCATGATTTCGTTTGCTGAACTGGCTCAAGGATTGGGAATCTAGGAGCTATATTGTCGTTATATACAAGCATTGAGAAGGCTTCGTCTGGGTTATAGACAAACTTTAGACTTACATCTGCACTATTTGTAAGCTTAGCTCCGTTATTAATAACTACTGCCCAGCTGTTTTCATCAAAGCCACCTTTAGCGTCTTCATCATTACCAGCACCGGTATCTCCTGTTCCGGTTTCACCTGTACCTGTTTCGCCTGTGGATTCACCTCCACCAGAGGATTCTCCTCCACCTCCTGAGCCACCACCCCCACCAGAGGTACCACCCGAGCCTGAATTACCACCGATAACCACAAATGCAAGACCGTATTTCGTATTGGCATTGGTCCACTCTCCTGCTAGACCTGAATCGTCAATACCTCTCACTCGCCACTGAAATCCGTCATCAAGTTCAAATTCATCACCTTCTGCTCCCACTGTGTATGTTCCACTACCTGCAGCTTGGCCTACTCTAAATGATCTCTGTCCCTGAGAACCTAATGCAGAAGTATAGTCAATTACCGGACTTTGAAACAGAACTGTATCGTCAATCTGAATTTGATATTTCAAGGTATCCCCGGTATCGTCATCACTCAATGTAAATTGCATCAATGGATTAACTTCTTCTGTTTGTCCATAGTTTACAACCTCAGGTGGACCAAGATTGGTTGGTGCATTCGGACTTGAGTTACCAGATGCAAACTTTGCAAAATACCCGTGCCGATTACTACTGTATGCGCCACCTCCTGCTAGGATAGTGAAGCTTCCACCAATTACCGCTTCACCTTCATTGAAGGTTCTCAATGCATACCCAACACCACCATCACCACTAGGATCTGGATCAAAGTCAACGTCGGCTGTATTTGGATCGGCTCCGGTTAGATCAAATCCACTAAAAAGGTCTGGGCCAACTCCATTGTTGCCTGACACATACAGTACGTTGTCATCAATATAGATATCATAAATTGTATTTGTTAGTTGAGGATTCCAACTATCGAGCGAGGAGTCTGCTATAGCAATAGACCCTGCAGATGTTCTAGATGTCCCCCCAATGGTAGTAAAATCTCCACCTAGGTATAGAATTCCTGATCTAAGCCCAAGGGAATAAACGTCACCTCCTGCAATAGTGGCACTTAATGACGTTGGAGTACTTGGTGTTCCACCTGACAAATCGTAGGCAGCAACGTTGGTGCGAGCAGTTGCACCCGAATTGGCAAACTCACCTCCTAAGTAAACAGTACTGCCACTAATTAAAATATCGCGAACGTTACCATCTAAATTTGGATCCCAAGAAGTAATAGTGTCGTCTGAGGTGGTGTATGATGCTGCCCGATTTCTTGTTGATCCCCCACTGTTTACGGTTGTAAATGTACCTCCGATATAAACAATTGAGTCGTCGCTATTCAATTTTATGTCATAGACAATTCCATTTGTTGCGGGATTCCAAGACTGAAGTGTTCCATCGCTAGTTGCAAGGGCGGCTCCATCGCCTCTTGATGATCCATTCACTGATGAAAAACTTCCGCCAATGTACAGAGTTGAATCATCGCTGGACAGAGCTACTGAGTAGACGATTCCGGTTGTAAGTCCAGATGGGGCAAAGTTGGTTGGTTCACCAGTACTTAGATCAATGGCTGCAATCCTATTTCTGGTAATAGCATTGGTCATTAGGAAGGTTCCACCAATAAATACATTGGTGCCGTTGGCAGCAATTGCGTATACAGTGTTGTCAGTTTCTGGGGCAAATGAGGTTTCGTCACCGTTAGCATCGACTGCCATAATCTTGCTCCGGCTTACTCCGGATCCAGTTGTAAAGGCGCCTCCGATATAGATCGTAGAACTATTCACCATGACGCGTTCAACGGTGCTACTCATGTTTGGATTAAAGGTAGTAGCTGCATCTGGATCTGCATCACCTAAATCAAAGGCTGCAATTCTACTTCTAGAAGAACCTCCGATTGAGATAAAGGTTCCACCAACGTATAAAATATCTCCATCTAGATCAATTGAGTTGACCTGACCGCTAGTAGCGTTAGGGTTAAAGTCTGCAAGAACTGTACCACCTGAATCAAAACCGGCTAGGCGATTTCTGGTTGTGGCACCGTTTACAGTTGTAAAAGAACCTCCGGCATATAAGTTATTACTATGGACTGCCAAGGTATACACGGCATTGTTAGCAACGTCTGGATCAAATGAGGTTGCAGTTGACGGTGTACCACTTGATAAATCAAAGGCAGCAATACGATTACGAGTTGTTCCACTATTAACATCGGTAAACTGGCCTCCTGCGTACAAAATACTTCCATCTGCTGCTAGTGCCCGAACTGTACCATTCATATTTGGATCAAATGAGGTAGCCAGCCCAGTTGCTGTACTAACAGCTGCAAGATTGGTTCTACTGGCTCCGCCGATAGTTGTAAACACACCTCCTACATAAAGAGTGGTACCAGTTAAATATAATGCATAGACCTGTGGAGCTAGACTGGTGATTCCAGCATTCCAGGTAGTATCAAGTGATCCGTCAGAATTAATATGAGCCAGTGCTGCGTAATCAGTGTCACCGTCTACTTCATCAAATGTACCTCCGACATACCAACCACCAGATCCATCGTTGATTGCGATAAATACTGATGTAGTGTTAAATTTTGCAGTTGATGAGAGAACTTCGCTAGTTGAAGCTGAAACAGTTGCCCCAAAACCTGTGTTGTAACCAAGTTTAGT
This sequence comes from Patescibacteria group bacterium, assembly GCA_041389145.1. Classification (GTDB taxonomy): domain Bacteria; phylum Patescibacteriota; class Kazan-3B-28; order Kazan-3B-28; family Kazan-3B-28; genus JAWKSK01. The sequence continues at coordinate 101,402 of JAWKSK010000001.1, forward strand.
AAATTCACCGACAATATATGCAGTGGATTCATCAGAGCTAATTGCGATATCACGGATGTTATCGTTTGCAATCCACCATGATGTGTTTGCTAAATCTGCTGGCACCTGTGCAGCCTGAATGGGTTGGATGGAGTTGGTGAATACGGTACCAATTATCAGTGAGGTGATAATTAGAAATGATAATTGTTTTTGGAACTTGAACATCAGTAGATTGTTTATTTATTGAATAGTATATTTACGAATTTGTGGCTTAGGATTTGTTATCAACTACGCTTGCACTTTGACCAGAGCTTCCACTGGGAGCCTGAATTATGAGTGGTGTGCCGTAGAACTTTGTGAAATTGTTACCGGCAAAGTTACCGTGGTTTCCATACATGTACATAACTCCAACGTTTGCCTTAGACTCTTCGGTTGGAACCTTGTTACCAGGGTAAGTATCGGTATCGATAGTAAATTTGTTGAAAGAAATATCGATTAGGTTGCCCCACGCTTGAATACCAATATACGGTGTGTACGATGGGGTAAATTGGAGATTTGGTTCTTGGTCGAGGAACTGGTAGTAGAAATTGTTGCTATAGATTTGAGTATTTTGGGAACTGTGATTATTAACGTTTAATGCAACGTTAGGGATGCTATTGTAGCGGTATTTTTTGAAGTAAAAATCATTGTCACCGATTTTCATAATTCCATTTTGGAATGCCTCAATGCTCAACATGGTTCCGACTGAAGCGCTTGAGATCTCTTTCCGGAATTTATTATTGGTAATTTTTAATTCCCCACCGGTTTGGACATCAAAGTCTGGGTAATTTGTTAGATTAAAATCGATATTGGATATAGCCAAGCCACCATTTTCTACCTTAAATCCAAAGATTCCTGGGAATACAGGTAACGAAACGGTGGTTAATTGAGGTGTGAATGCCACCTCCCCACGAGGAGTTACGGAAACCTGCATACCTGTAAGTTGAATATTGGCTTCAGTTGCGGTCAAAGGACCTTCTAACCATGGGAAACCAGTAGTATCAACTGCCGTAACCTCATATGAATCATCTAATATTCCAATAGTAACGTTGTCGGCTGGAATTGATTTTGCCGCCTCAAAGGCAGCTCTAATTGATCTATATGGTGATTGGTACGAACCAGGATTCTCATCACTGCCTTTATTACTAATAAAAACATAGTTACTATCTAGCCCTCTTGTCCCAGCTTCTGAGGTACCGATTTCATAAAAGTATTTGCCAATAAAAAAGACCACGACAGCCACTGCGATGAAGGCTGCGATTCTTTCGAATCCAATACTATTTTTTAGTGATGATTTTTTTGCCACTTTGGTTATTAATTACAAATTAATATTAACAGAAAGATTACCTTTTTGCTCGCTTTAAAACCTCCACCTGGTGAGGATATGGAATTTCAATTTTAGCCTTATCAAATGCAGTTTTTAGAAGCTCTCTATAAGCCCTTGCCATTGCCCATTGCTGACCGGCTTCTACTTTACCTAAGATTTTTATGATGATTGCCGAATCCCCAAATTCTTCCACTCCCTCCATCTTCGGGGCTTCTAGAACGTCTTCAGAGTGCATTACAAACAACTTTTCCCCTGTTTCATTAATTACCTTTCTAACTTTGTCGAGATTACTCTCATAGCCAACCCCAACGTTCCAGTTAATCCTTGCCCATTGCTTAGTATGATTGCTAGCAGTGGTAACTTCCCCATTAGGGATATGATGTTGTGTCCCATTTAAATCTCTGATTACAGTTCTTCTAAGATCAAATGCCTCAACGGTACCAGAAAGTCCATTGATAGAGATAATATCCCCTTCTGCAAACTGATCTTCCACTAGAATAAACAAGCCGTGGAAGATGTTTTTAACCATATCCTGTGCACCAAAACCAATGGCAATACCTAAGATTCCAGCACCAGTTAGGAATGGGGTCACATTGATACCAATTTCTGCCAGGATAGTTAAGGTGGTAAAAATAAAGATAACTATCCCTAGTGTCTGACTTATGACCTGATTCATGGTTTCAATTCGCTTACTTCTACCAGATCTGGTTCTACCGGTAACCTTGGTAACCATCCATTTACGCAAAATCCCCCCGAGAATTGCAGAGAGAATGTATTGTGATGCAATGGCAATAATGATAATCAGTCCAAGTTTTGGACCGTTAACAAACAACCATTGAATTGCTAGTTCTTGTAATTGGTTTATAGTCACTTATTTAAGATTACCACACTATCTTTTTTCAGTTTACCCGTTGTTTGTTGGTCCAGTATATTTCAGACCCAAATGCAATTACGGTTGGAATTGTTATTAGCCAGAAGATAATTGTGTCTGAAAGGATAATGCCAAGCTTACCCGAGTAATACATTACGAATCCCGATGTATAGATGTTTAGTCCGGCTTGGGAACGGAAATAATTTTCCAGGATAGTAATGACACAAGTGCCAAGAAAGACATAAGAAAGAATTTTGCCCCAAATCCAAATCCAGAAATACCACCTTGCAACTGGATATTTGTGAAGCCTACCAATCAGAGATAGAGATAATGATACTAAAAATGAAGCGATAAGCACCAGATGAACGACTACTACAAGGTTAGCTAGCAGTTGGTACATCTTTGAGTAGTCTGGTTAGGGCTACCATTTGAGCTAGTTCTCGCATACTGGCATGTGGGTGGACTAGCTTGAGGTTGGCTACATCTGCAATTGCAGATTGCATGGTGGTTGTGAGCTTGGATAAGACTTCAGATTCGGTCCAATGTTCGCCTTTAAGTTCTGCTCCCATTCAAAAGAACTAACAGCAACTCCCCCGGCATTAGCTAGAATATCTGGAATCACCTCTACCCTACCTTTTAGAATCTTGTCTGCTTGGGCAGTGGTTGGACCATTGGCAAGTTCAAGAATAATTTTGGCTTGTACATGGTTAGCATTCTCTTCATTAATAACCCCTTCTAAGGCAGATGGAACGAGAATATCAAATGGTAGTAGTAATAGCTCCGAGTTGGAGATTGGCTGTGCATCAAAGCCTACAAGATTGCCTTGGGATTGTTTATGGTTGAAAACAGATTGTGGATCCAAACCGTCTGGGTTGTATATTCCCGAAGAAGAATCAGATACTGCTACTAATTTATACCTGGGATCGTTTGCAAGCAGCTGAACAAATCCACCACCAACATTGCCCATCCCTTGAACAGCAACTGTTAGTGGGGTTTGAAGGTTTTGTGATTCTATCCATGAATCCAATACCACCTTACCACCATATGAGGTGGCAATATTACGCCCTTCTGATCCACCATTTTCTATCGGTTTACCGGTAAAGGTCGCTTTAGTGGTGTCACCAGTAAGGTTTGCATATTCATCGACCATCCAGCTCATGATTTCTGGAGTGGTTCCAACATCGGGTGCAGGAACATCTTTGTGAGGACCCAGAATGTTTACCATTTTACGAACAAATTCTCGAGAAATATATTCTAGTTCTGATTTGGAAAGTGATTTTGGGTCAACAATAAGACCTCCCTTTCCCCCACCCATAGGGATGTTTACTAATGCATTTTTAAGACTCATCCAGATAGATAAAGCTATTACTTCATCTTTGTGAACATCTTGGTGAAAACGAATACCTCCTTTGTATGGACCAAGGGTGTTGCGGTGTTCTGAACGGTATGCGGTAGTTGTAAAAGCTTCACCATTATCTTTGGTAATTGTAAGTTGATGTTCTTCGACATTATCTGGAATCAAAAAACGTTCGAGTTCAGATTCTGGATAGCCTAATTGTTTAAAGGCAGAACTTAACTGGATACGAACCGAATCAAGTGGATTATTCATTTTCGAATTTAACTGTGTTTAGGATATCTGTAATAGATGCTGGGTAGTTTGGCTGAAGCATTAGGTAAACATAGTCAGAAGACTTGTTTGGGTTTTGAATAGATACAATTGGCTGAGTAGTAGTCTGGTTTGGTACCTGACTATCTCTTCTTAGGTAGTAGGTTGAGCTATTACTTAACTTAATTACAATCTGAAACCTCCCTGATCCAAGGGTATCGGTACTAAGGGATTCAAGATATACCTTGGTTCCATCATCCAGCTTAAGGTTAAGTGGATATTGGAATGAAATATTGAGGGCATTAGAGACAAAATCCTCCCAACCAGCGTAGGTGGTAGGTTGATTACCACCAAGTTCTAGACTGGTTGGTGGATTAGATATCGTATCCTCTTCCTCTACTACAGGGGTTTGTGTAGTTGGAGTGTTTTGAGATTGGGTATTAGCTGGTAAGTCTGCTTGTTTGAGAGATTGTGTCTGCAGAAAGAAGGTATATCCAAAAAACCCTAATAGGATAACTCCAATAATCCAGAAGAGAAATTTCATGAAATTTGGTTTAGTGTTATGAGTGGTTTCAGAATACCACTTTCAACGGCTCAGAAAAATGAGCCGTTGATTCTAGATGTAATTTAATTACTCGGTAGTTGTACCGTCGAAATGTTCATCATCCGCCATGGCATCTGCCTTGGTGGCATGAATAGTACCTTCCCGGTGTTCTGCTGGTGAATAGATAGTGTAGAGCTTAAGGTCTTCTGTGCCAGTGTTAATCACATTGTGATTGGCTCCGGCAGGAACAATACCAGCATCATCAGCTTTAACTTCATAGGTATTGTCATCAATGACTAGCTGACCTGTACCGGATTCAAAACGAAAGAACTGATCACCATCACTATGAACTTCAGCACCAATTTCTTCACCAGGCTTTAGGGTCATTGCTACTAACTGACTGAATTTCCCAGTGTATAGAACTTTACGAAAATTATTATTCTCGATGGTGGCTGATTCAATGTTGTCGAAATATCCTTTCATTACTAATTCCTTCGTCTAAAAGCTATAACAACTATATTTTATCATTGATAGTAAAATGCCTTAACCCCGAAGGGCTAAGGCGAAGATTTTAGTCCAGTTATCCCCCGGACTTGAACGCATCAATATATCTAAGTACTCGGGTGTGAAGGACTGATACCAAAACTCACCATACTGAATCAGATCTTCCCGAATTTCGACTGCTTGTTCCCTGTTCGGAGCAAATCCGACTGAGATATGAGGCAGTGGTAGTCCGGTGACTGAGTTGGGAGATGCTTCAAATCCAAGCTCAACCAGATTGCTATACAGATGTGTGTACAGATTGGATAACCAGTCCTCTCGTTTCACTTGCGCAACAATTGCATAGCGTTTGTGATCTGGAGGGTTGCAGTTGCGTGGGACTTCCAGAATTTGAAGTCCGCTAAGCTTAACCATGAGCGATGTAGTGGGCTGCTTGCACATATCCAACGCCTGGGTTAACGATGAGAGATTTACTATGTCCCAAGGTATTTTCCCAGGTGTAATTACGGTTAGATGCAATCTTGAATTTGGTTGTGGAAGGCCGCATTCCGTAAGCGCACGAATGATTAGATTAGTGATTTGAGGATCTACCCTAATCGATGCATAAAGGTGCTTTAACTCCATTAATACCTCCTTTTAATGGACACTCTATTCTAGTGCAGAAGCACCTCCTATGAACAGTATGGTTTTCATACATGAAGCAAAAACAAAGCCAACACAGCCTTAATCCCATACCTTAAACTATAATCAGGACTTAGACGTGTCCTTCGTCCATTATTGCTTCCTCGATAATATCAACCTGCGCTTCTGTATCATGATCTATGATCTTAACTTTTTTCCATTTGCCAAGCCCAAACCAGATGCTTGCGACTATAGCAGAACCAACATTTGCAATTGCAAAAGACCACCAAATACCATCCTCAGCAAAGCCTAAGTATCTTGTCAAAATGAAGATTAACAAAAGCTTAAAGACAAACAGGTCAATAAGTCCGATGACCAGGGAGGAGGACATATCCCCTGCCCCACGAAGAGCACCTAATACCACCATCTGAACACCGATGAAACCTAATGTGAAGGCAATGATCCTAATAAAGTGAGCGGATGCACTAATAGTTTGTATGTTATTGGGAACAAACAGTGCAGCGATTGGTGCAGCAAGATAATATACAGCAAGACCTAGAATAGTGAGCACACTAAAGGTTGCAGCTACACCATATTTTGCAGTTTGTTCAGCATGGTTGTGTCGTTGGGCTCCAATATTTTGACCAACCAGGGTCGATACTGCATCAGCTAATCCATTAGCAGGGATGATAAAGAAGCTCATGAGTCGACCACCAATACCATAGGCTGCAAGAGCTTGGGTTCCGAATCCAGAAACTAGAAATGTAATTGCTGTGAAACCTAAGGCTTGGGTACCCTGCTGAATTGAAGCTGGTAATCCTAACTTCACCATACGCATGATGAGGGGTGGGTTAAGTCTAAAATCTTGCCAGGTAAGACGGATGTCATATTTTCCTGTTAATAAGAAGCCAATACTAATAACAAAGGCTAATGTCTGTGTTGCAATGGTTGCGGCAGCGGCACCCGCTACACCCATTGGAGGAATAGGTCCCCAACCAAAAATAAAGAGTGGATCAAAGATAAGGTTAAGGAGAACTGTACCAGCAACAATATACATTGGGATTTTTACCTCACCCACGCCCCTCATAAGGGCCTGTGTAGCAAAGAATCCGAAGAATGAGACAAGTCCGATAAAGGTAATTTGGAGATAGTTAATCGCACCACCAAATACTTCAGGGGCTGGATTCATTAGACTAATTGCTGGCCCAGTTAGGAAATAGCCGATTATTGAAAGAACTGCAGAAATAATGGCAGTCATAATGATTGCTTGTCCGGCAACCGCGTTGAGTTGAGAGTAGTTTTTACTACCTTTGTATTGAGCAACGAGAATGGTTCCAGCGATTGCCAAACCACCACCTAATGCAATCATTAAAAAGATAAATGGAAAGCTTAAGGATACAGCAGCAACTGCCTCTGGCCCCAGTCTTCCAACCCAAAAAGTATCAATGATTTGATACGCAGTTTGAAGTAAGTTAGCAAAGATAATAGGGACAGAGAGCGTAACTAATGCTTTGCCAATTGGGAGGTCAAGTAACTTAGTTTTTGTTTTCATAACAGAGTTCAATATTATCACAAGGAAATATACCTGGATATAAAAAGAAGCTTACTTGGTAGTAGCTTCTTTAATAAAGAATGTTCGAATGAGTAGTCGCATATTCACCTCCTAGTTGGTGTGTGCTATTAAGGCTAATTACAGCTCGTAATAGTGATCGAACGTGCTGTCCTGGCCGCAACCATAACAGTTGGCCTTCACGGTTATCCCTGTGAAGGTGACTTGAAGCTGAGGGATATAGTGATATCTCCTCGACTCAGTCAGTATGGTGAAAAAATTGCATCCACAATTTTCGCACCCAGCAGTAGCAATGTCATAGTACTGCTCATCGCACATTAGATCGGGATCGATCATGGAGGATCCATATGATCCATCTAGTCTTGGTAGGAACAAATTATTCTCCTTACAATGAGGATGGCTTTATATTAATCTTTAATAGCTCTTTTGTCAATATAAAACCGCTCTGAGAGCGGATTTATTATATTTGGCAGGCGGTAGTGAGAGAAGTTCGGACTGTTATTACAACTGTTTTAAGAGCTCGTAAGTTGTCATTAAATTATATAGTTTACCTTGGTTATTATCGTTATCCATAGGTTTTACTTTGTCCTTTTTATTGAATTTGATACGTATTTCTAGAGCTTCATCAACTGGTAGCCATGTTTGAGTGAATTGAGCCTCGCCTTCATCTTTGGGAGAGTGTTGCTTAACCTCCTGTAGATGCAAGTGTCGCGGCATAGCCATTAACAACATATCGTTTCTGTTTAAGAAATTTCGATATTGATTACGGCACCAATCTCTTTACATTTTTCACTGTAACTCCAGTCTTTCTAAGTTCACGGGTAATGGCGTCTTTATCTGATTCTTTACTATCCAAACCGCCCCCAGGAAGTAAACCATCATTGAGGAGTAATACAGCATTGTCTTTTTTGATAACAACTTTAACAGTTCGACGATCTATACTGAATTGAGCTTCATCAAACTTACCAATATTACTGATAACATTCATAATTTCAGTATGTTATAAAAATACTCGCTCCTGTGGCGTTTATAACGAGGAAGGCGGTTGTGGGAGAAGTTCGGACTACTTGTTTAAATCTTCATTCTGATCTAACAGCCTAATTTTGGAATTCGCCAGAATTTCCTTGATGAATTCTTCTGGTGTCATCCACTGTGGGTGATGATCTTTTTCTGAGAAAGTTCGGGATTAAAAGAATTTATTCACTTTGTAGCAAAGTCCCTATTTTATTGAGATTGTCTTCTGGAAAATATTGGTTTGCCTTACCAATTAACTCAATATTGTTTATTCTTGCGCCTTGAACTTCTTCCATTGCTTCTCCCCGGCTTCATTGCTTCAATAAAATCTTCGCTTTCTACTTTTCACGGCACAGATGCAGATCGTTATCTACTCTGGCAAACCAAAATATTTCCTTGATCGTTATAGATAACTAAATAGACTTCAATTCATGTTCAGAACTTGCTGGTGGATTCCCTCCAAATTGTGATGGTTTTCATTCATAAATTCATTATCTCATAAAAAATACTCGATCCTGTGGCGAGTAAATTTGCGGCAGGCGGTCGTGGGGGAAGTTCGGAAAATTAAATTAGGTTTTGCCTAATATATGTCTGGATCATTTGAGGCTTCCAGACTGTTCCAAGATTTGAAATTCTCTAATATTTCGTCATCAGTCACTCTTACCTGAATAGATACCCAAAATCTCTCCTTGTGCCGTGAACCTACTGCTAATCCTGAGATGTTGAAGCAAATCCTCTCGTTTTTATAGTAACAGGAGACCCAGACATACCTGGTTTACGAAGCATCAATATGAATATTGGCTTGTTATCAAAATTGAGATCAATTTCAGATGCTATATGCCCAGTTTCTCTCCATATCGGAAATTTGCCTGCAGATGACTTGCCAAAGGAATCCTATAATGGATACTGGATCAGAAGGAAAACTGATATGTCATTTTTGATGATATATCCAAATTACGTAGCTCTACATCCTGATCAATCTGATCTCTAAGATAACATCTACTTTTTCACCGTTTATCTTCTTTCCAAAGCCCATTATCATCAGAATCTACCAGAGGGTAATCTTGGAAGCCAACTACCGAGAGTCTCTTTTTATGGTGCCTTTTGTTAGGGATTGCTCCCTTCTTTAAAGCAAGAGTCTTTAGGGTTTGGGGGTCCCGTCCAGAAACAACGTGCCAATTAGAAGGGTTAAGCACACTTTGTCGCTATCCTCTATTGTGAAACCTGTAGCTGAAGAAAGGTATTGGTCTTCAAAAATAGCTCAAGATGTAAGGATGTCGTTGTGGACGAATTCCATTTGACCCATTTTTTGCTTAAATTTTATCCTGACTAAACATATTATTCAGGAACCTCTAAGCACTGAGGGTCTTAGTCCAGCCACTAAGCTCTGTTTAGATGTCCCCTTAACATAACTAGAAGTTTTGCTCCCGTACTTTCAGATAACAGGATTGCGCTCTAGGGAACGTTAGGATCATTGTCTCCATGGATGACTGAGATATTGGGTATACGGGATGCGATCAAGGAAAATCAAATGGTACATCCAGGAATATATCTTACAATCTTTTGCCAACTGGTTTAATTGGTCCTGAAACAAGGATAATCCCTTTAACTGGGTGATTTTCAGTAGTTGTTCAATGAATCTTAGGATAGCTGGGACTCCCAAACCATGGCCTATCAGATAAATTCTCGTCCTCAATTCCTTGTTTGATCTTGCCTATCAATTTCATGAATCCACTCGGCAACCTGGGGACTTGGTCTGATTTGGCATTGGCAAAGCACAGGTATATATGTCCTGTTTTTAATTTCCCATTAACCACGGTCTCCAACCTCCATTGACCACTCCTGGAATCCATGAATTAAGAATACTTTTTCTATAGACTTATTTAACACTTACCTCTGGAGTATTTTTCTCAACAACACCATAGTCACAAAAGCACCGTTCGCGATAACCAAAGAGGCTGGATATAGCACAGTGGTCAAATTGAATACCTCGGGAGAGCCATAATTCCCAATATAAACTTGATAGCAATAGAGCAAATGCTGGTACATCTTCGGTTTCAGGGTTGGAAGTAAGCTTTTCTGAACGCTGGCACGAAGCAATGACATCGATAACAGTAATCATAACCACAGACCAGATTGGATTACTCGTAAGGTACCAAGGTGGGGATGGCCAGCAAGGAAGCGACAAAGAACCACCAGTCTTGGCAAATGAGCTGTGGGAATAGCCCTGCCAACAGCTACGAAAATAAAGCTGGCTAGGGCCGTAAGACCTGTTACCCAGGCCCCAGCACCACCTCCCTGACACCTGAGCAAAGAAAGCAATGGCGGTCAATATACCCTAAGTGAGCCTAACTCAATGTTGTCTATTCTTGCGCCCGCTTCTTCCATTGCTTCCCGATTCATGGCTTCAATATGATCTTCGCCTTCTTCTACTCTTCCACCTAACAGATGCAGCTCATTATCTACTTCGCAAACCAAAATATTTCCTTGATCGTTATAGATAACTACATAGACTCCAACTCTTTGCTCAGAACTTGCTGGTGGATTCCCTCCAAATTGTAGATGGTTTTCATCCATAAATTCATTATCTCATAAAAAATACTCGCTCCTGTGGCGAGTAAATTTGGTGGCAGGGGTAGGAGGAATCGAACCCCCGCCTTCGGTTTTGGAGACCGACGAGCTACCACTACACTATACCCCTTTGTTTTAACAGAATGATTATAGCATAATTCCCGCTATGGATGCGGGAATTATCTATATTTATTGAGCTTTACTTAGTCTCCTTGAAAGGATGACGAGCTCTACATTTTGGACAGTATTTGGATAAGGTTAAACGGTCAGGAGTATTGGTTGGGTTCTTGCGAGTGTTTACCCGGTAATCCTTACAGTTTTCGCACATCATCTTGATGATTGGGCGCTTTTCCTTTTTTGCTACTTTAGGTTTGATAGCCATGACAGTTTCTTAAATATCTGGAAATTATACTTTGGTAACTTGAAGGAAATCAAGTTCGACTGGGGTTTCACGACCGAAGATTGAAACCAAGACCTTAATCTTACCGCGTTCGGCATCTACTTCAGAGATGGTACCATCGTAGTTCTTGAATGGACCATCCTTGATGTGAACTAGATCGCCAACGTTTAAGTCGATGTTATACTTTGGTTCTTCGATCTCCATTCTCTTGAGGATGGATTTAATCTCAGATTCATCCACAGGAACTGGATCAGTATCGGTACCAATGAAACCAGTTACGTTTGGAGTGTTACGAACCACGAACCATGAGTCGTGAGTTACATCCATGTTTACCATGACGTAACCTGGGAACATCTTCTTTTCGACAATCTTTCTTTTACCAGCTTTGATTTCAATCTGGTTTTCTTTTGGAACCATGACATCAAAGATCTTGTCTTGCATGTCGAGGGATTCAATACGCTGCTTTAAAGCTTCTGCAACAGCATCTTCGTATCCAGAGTAGGTATGAAGCACATACCACTTGCCAGGCCACTTAGAAGCAGTCTGAGGATGCAAGATGGCTTCCATATCATCGTCATCGGATGCAGGAGCTTCTTCTTCGATACCAGTTTCCTCTTCTACCGGTGCTGGGGTGTCTTCTGGAGCTTCGTTGGTATCGGATTCTGCAGGTGTTTCAACGGTAAGATCGTCAGCTTCTACTTCAGCTTCGATAGCATCAGCAGAAGTCTCCTCTACTTGAGGAGTTTCTTCCATGTTTTCTTCTGGTTGAATATTCTGTTCGTCTGACACTTTTAAAATTAGTTAGCTGGTGTGGTTTCTACGTTAACGTCACCAAGATTAATCTCAGGGATATCCCCATTTACTGGAATCTGAGTGGATGGTACCTGAATTTGATTTTGGACACCAAGGCCACTTATCCATTTAACACTTTCTGTGAGGATAAAGTCTACCCCTGCGATGTAAAGGGCGAAGATTAAAGAGACACCAAGTACGGTCAGAGTGAGGTTAATTGCCTGTTGGCGAGTTGGCCAAGTGACTTTGATTAACTCAGTGCGAGCCTCTGAGATGAATTTAATAATTCCTTTAAACATACTAAGAGAGGAGTAAGATTAACGCTTGGAGAACTGTGGAGCACGACGAGCACCATGGAGACCTGGCTTCTTACGTTCCTTCATACGGGCATCACGTGTAAGGTAACCAGTTTTCTTCAAGGTAGTTTTGAGGTTGTTATCAAAAGCAACAAGAGCACGAGCAACACCGTGACGGACTGCATCGGCTTGAGCAACGATACCACCACCACGAACGAGGACGGAGATATCAAAATCTTTATCCATACCTACAGCCTTAAGAGGCTCCATGACTTTGTCCATTAAGAAGGATGGGTTGAAGTAGCGTTCACCTTCTTGGCGATTCACCATTACCTTTTTTCCATCACCTTTGTAGAGGCGTACCTGAGCAGTAGCCGTCTTGCGACGCCCGACTCCATAATAATACTGTCCTGTGAAATTAATGTCTGCCATAGCTTAGATTTTTACCTCAACTGGTGATTGTCCGGCATGTGGATGATCGGAACCTACATAGAGGCGAAGACGTTCCATCATTACGGGACGAAGTTTATTTTTAGGAAGCATACCGTAGACTGCCTTTTCCAATACGGTTTCTGGCTGTTTGCCTTCGAAAATACGTTCTGGGGTAGTCTCCTTCAAGCTTCCTAGGTAACCAGTATGCTTGTAATACTTTTTATCAGTAGTCTTGTTACCAGTAAATTTAACCTTTTCTGAGTTGATAACAATAACGTTTGTCTTGGAATCAACGGCTGGGTTGTAGCTAGCCAAATCCTTACCCATGAGCATGACTGCGATCTTGGTGGCAAGGCGACCAACTACCTGATTGTTTGCATCCACAAGCAACCACCGCTCAGCGAGCTGGTGTGATGGCATGTGTGCCGTTTGCTTTGTGACGTTTCTTGATACCATGACTTTATACAAATTCGATAATAGCGACTTCGGCAGCGTCTCCTGGACGGTAGCCTTTTTTAATGATTCGGACATAACCACCTACTCTTTCGGAGTATTTAGGAGCGATTTCATTAATGAGCTTCTTTACGACAATTTGTTTGTTGTAAAGTTCAGCCATCAATGCACGCTTTGCGGAAAGGTCACCCTTTTTAGCAATAGTGATTAGTCTTTCAATCTGGGGACGGATGGTCTTAGCCTTAGGCAAGGTAGTTTCAATTCTTTCGTGAAGGATTAAGTTGGTAAGCAAACCACGTGTCAGAGCTGTTCTCTGGCGCTTTACCCTACCAAGTTTTCTACCTTGTACTAAGTGACGCATGATATTTAATTATTTTCTTCGAACTTAAGACCTAATTCTTCTAACTTTTCAGTTAATTCATCTAAGGCTTTAGCACCGAGACCCTTCATTTCGGAAAGCTTGTCTGGTCCAACGGCAAGAATATCGGAGACGGTTTCAAGGCCGTTGTTGTGCAAAGCGTTAGTGGTTCTAATAGATAAGTTGATTTCATCTACGGTGTAGTCGCGCTGGGTGTCTTCTTCAGTCTTGCTTTCAGCAACGATCTGGGTCATATCCTTGATTTCTGCACCAAAGACTGACAATTGGTTAGCTAAGATCTGAGCAGACTCACGAAGAGCAGTTTCAGGATCAATAGTACCGTCGGTGAGAACATCGATGGTTAGCTTGTCGTAGTTAATCATTTCACCAACACGAGTAGGTTCTACAGTGTAGGCTACACGCTGGACTGGTGAGAAGGAAGCATCGACAGCAATGGTACCGATGGAGAAGTTTTCTTCATCGATTTCCTCGGTGGTCTTGTAACCACGGCCAGGAGCAACGATGATATCCATTTCGAAACCATCTTTTCCAGACAAGGTACCAAGTACCAAATCTTCGTTGATGAGTTCAACACCAGCTGGAAGCTCGATATCCTTACCAGTGACTTCACCAGCCTTAGTAGCTTTGAGCTTTAAGGTTACCGTTTGTTCACCGGTTAAACGGAAGCGAAGCTTTTTCGCCTGCAAGATAACCTGAACGGCATCTTCTTTAAGGCCATTAATTGGAGAGAACTCATGGTCCACTCCGGCAATCTTTACGCCAATTACGGCTGCACCTGGTAATGAACCAAGCAATACACGTCTTAAGGCATTACCAACGGTAGTACCATAGCCTGGATAGCAAGGCTCGACGACGAAGACGGTGCGGTTGTCAGCACGTTCTTCGATTTTAACTGTAGGTAGGTTGATGTCTCCGATCATAATATTTTTCCCCACTTATTATTTTGAGTAGAACTCAACGATTAATTTTTCATTAAATGGAACTAAGATTTCTTCACGGGTTGGCAAGCTGGTGACTTGGGCAGATAACTTAGCGTTATCAACAGCAATCCAGCTAACTGGCTTTTCAGAAGCAGCTACTTCAGCAATTTTTTCCTTTAATGCAGCACGCTTACCGGTGAATTCAATTTTGTCCCCTGGCTTTATAGTAATAGAAGGAACGTCAGCACGGCGGCCGTTAACTGTGAAGTGACCGTGGGATACCAACTGACGAGCAGCTGGGTGAGAGTTAGCAAAGCCAGCTCTGTAAACCACGTTGTCCAAACGACGTTCTAATCCAACAAGCAAGGCCAAGTCAGTAGATTCTGGGCGGCTAGTTGCCTGCTGGTAATACTTGACCAACTGCTTTTCAGTTAAGTGGTAGAAGACGCGTGCCTTCTGCTTTTCTTGAAGCTGTTGACCGTAACCAGTCATCTTTTTAAAGGTTTTCTTCTTGCCATGCATACCAGGAGCTTGCTTGCGGTGAAGCTTAACAAACTTTGCAGCCAAAGAGCGGTCACCCTGCATTGCGAATTCTTCGCCTAGGGCTCTTACCTTTCTCATTTTTGGTCCGGTATAACGTGACATATGAATTTCTTAATATTTAATCTTATACGCGTCTTGCTTTACGGGCGCGTGGTCCGTTGTGTGGGACTGGGGTTACATCTTTAATGGCAACCACATCAATACCAGCAGAGGCAACAGAACGAATAGCTGAGTCGCGACCAGTTCCAACACCCTTTACAAAGATTTCTGCTTTAGCCAGACCCATACCGGTTGCCTTAGCAACTGCGGTGTTGGCGGCTTTGGAGGCAGCAAAGGAAGTGGACTTTTTGGAACCCTTGAATCCTTCACGACCAGCAGAACCAGTAGCGATCACGGCACCGTTAGTATCGGTGATGGTAACGATGGTGTTGTTAAAGGTGGACTGAATGTAGACTTTACCTTCGGTAACTGTCCGCTTGACCTTCTTTTTCTTGATCTTCTGGGCAGCTTTGGAATTGTAAGCCTGGCGCTTAGCTTCTGCTTTGCGTCCCTTCTCAACCTTCTTCTGTAATCTCTTCTTTCTACTCATTAATTTAGATTAAGTCTTGTCAGCTGCCTTCTTCTTACCGCTTCCCATAGTAACCTTCTTACCACGCTTAGTACGGGCATTGTTCTTGGTACGTTGGCCGCGAGCTGGAAGCTTTTGGGCATGGCGAGAACCACGGTAGCTGTTAATGTCACGAAGACGCTTGATGTTCATCGCGAGATCACGACGCAAGTCACCTTCGACGAGCATTTCTTTTTCAATAGTCATACGAAGGCGAGTTTGCTCATCTTCGGTTAACTCAGAAACCTTCTTAGTAGGTTCGATATTAGCTTTTTCTAAGACTTCAAGGTTGTTGGTACGACCGATACCGTAAATAGCGGTAATGGCCATTTTTACCTTCTTGTCATCATTCAAGTTAATACCAGCGATACGTAATACCATAATTAGCCTTGTCTTTGCTTGTTACGAGGTTTGCGTTTGTTGATAACCATCACTCTACCACGACGGCGAATGATGATATCCCCTTTATCACGCTTTTTGACTGATGCTCCTACTTTCATATGATTATTGGTCTGAAGGTCTCTTATTAGTTGGATAGCGATATACAATACGTCCTTTTTCGACGTCGTATGGGCTCATCTCTACTTTGACTTTATCCCCTGGCAGAATCTTAATGTAATGCATGCGCATTTTGCCAGAGATGTGAGCCAAAATAACATGGCCACCCTCTAGAGAGATACGAAATGTAGTATTTGGCAACGCCTCTACTACTGTACCGTCTAATTCGATAACCTGTTTATCAGACATAAAAAATTACTTTGGTATTATTCTACGTTTTTCAGATATAGTCAAGAGATTTTTAGCTTTTGGACTAAAGAATCTATAGGGGTGATGATTTCGGGGCCATCTACACCTATAAGGACGGTCATTTCATAGTGGGCAGCAGGCATTTTATCCACTGTAGTGGCGGTCCAACCGTCGTCAGAATAGAGTACAGCACTACTTCCCAGGCCAGCAATAGGTTCAATCGCAATGGCCATATTTTCCTGTAATACGGGACTAGATTCAAAACCAGTTACGAAGTTTGGAATAATCAGACCTTCGTGGAGCTGGGTACCGATTTGGTGACCAGTAAAGTCTTTAAAAATGGTGAGGTTGTAGTCATTTAAGACTTGTTCAATCGCACCTGAGATGTGATCTACGGTATTACCAGCTTTTGCCTGTGCGACACCGGCTAGTAAGGATTGGTAGGTTCCAGCTAGTAAGTGCATGGTTTTTGGGTCAACATTGCCAATTGGTACGGTAATTGCTGAGTCGGTATGAATACCTTCATAGATAAGGCCCATATCAATAGTGATAACATCCCCATCTTTTAGGACGTAGTCGGTAGGAATGCAGTGAACAATTCCATCGTTTACGGACAAGCAACTAGCAGCAGGGTAACCTTGGTAACCCATGAAGGATGCTTTACCACCAACAGCTTCGGCTTCTTGCTTAGCAATGGCTTCTAGTTCAAGCAAATTAACACCCGGACGAGCGAGGTCAACTAAAGTGGAGAGAATCTGAACCAGTTTCTCTCCCCCGATACGCATAGATGTTATTTGGTCTGGGCTAAGTGCCATTTGTCTAATTCCTTTAAGATTGCTTTGTGAATTTGTTTAATCGTGAGCTTACCATCGATAGTGATAAGACGGTCTTGGTCTTTGTAGTATCCAAGAATGGTTTTGGATTCAGTTTTAAATAGGTTTACTCGGTTGGCAATTGCAACTGGATCTAAATCATCCTTACGGTTATCTTTCTTGGCGCGTTGGATGAGGCGGACTTTGGCCACAGCAATTGGGAGTTTAAGGTAAACTGCCACTGCTTTACGTCCCTGAGATTTTAGGACATCGTCTAACCACATTGCCTCGCCAGGATCTCGGGTAGCACCATCTAGGATGATGGGCTTGGAGGCTGGGATTTCTTCGACCCACTGCTTAGCTAGCGCTTTCATTTGGCTGTGAGGAATGAGGTTGCCTTTATCTATGGCTTTGGCAATCTTTTTGCCAACTGGATTGTCTTGTTTAGAAAGGGCCCGTAGTCGTTTACCAACATGGATGGCGACTCCGTTTAAGGATTCGGCTAAAAGTTCTGCTTGAGTGGATTTCCCGCTACCGGGACCCCCATAGAGAATGATGTCATACCGTTTAGACGGCATCATAACGTTTCATGATTAGCTGGGCTCTAATCTGACGCATCAGTTCAAGGGCTACGGAAACCACAATCAGGGAGTCCCGGTACCACCAAGGATTAAGGTGGTGATACCAGTGATACCCTGAACGATACTTGGCAATACAGCAATGACTGCTAAGAAGATAGCACCGGCAAGAGTAATGCGGTTAGAAACGAAGTTTAAGAAATCAATGGTCTGCTTACCTGGGCGAATACCGGGAATAAACCCACCAGATTTTTGAATGTTTTCGGCAACTTGTTCTGGCTTGAAGATGACCCAAGTGTAGAAGAAGGTAAAGAGAAGTACCAAGATAAAGTAGGTCACGGAGTAGAAGACTGGATCTGCAAATAACTGTTGGACATATTGAGCAGAGTTTACCAACCACTGGCTTCTAGCTGAGGCAAAGAAGGAAGCAATTAACCCTGGGAAGACCAACATGGAAACTGCAAAGATAATAGGGATGACACCAGCTTGGTTAACGCGCAATGGGAGATGGCTAGATTGGCCACCATACAGACGGTTGCTACCACCTCTACCAGCATATGAGATTGGGATGTTGCGTTGACCTTCTGTGATGTAGACCACAAAGAAGATGGTGAGCAAGGCAATGGCAGCAAAGATAGCCATGCTAATAATCTGACCAGTATCGGCAAGGGCTGCAGTTCCGCTTAAGGAAGATGGAAGGGCGGCTAAGATACCGGCAAAGATGATAAGAGATACCCCGTTACCAATCCCGAATTCGGAGATAAGTTCACCAATCCAGACAGCAAGCATGCTACCGATAGTAACAGTCATCATGATGGCAATCATCTGGTATGGAGAGGTGCTACCGAGAATATTTACATCAGAGTTCTGGAGTAAGGTAATCATTCCATATGCCTGAATCAAACCAAGAGGAACGGTCAGGTATCTGGTATATTGGGCAATCTTACGACGACCATACTCCCCTTCTTTCTGGAGAGCTTCCAGACTAGGAATAGCCAAGGTCATCAGGTTCATAATAATGGAGGCGTTAATGTAAGGTCCGACTCCCATCATGGCGATGGAGAAGCGGTTTAAGGAACCTCCAGAGAATAAGTCATAGAGACCTAAGAACTGGTTACCAGCAAAAACCTGCTGAAGAGCAGATATGTCAACGCCGGGAATTGGGGTATGAGATAAGAGGCGGACTAAGAAAAGCAAGAATAAAGTCCAGCCAATCCGGACACGAAGGTCACGGTGCTTAAAGATTTGGTTAATTGAATCAAACATTTTAAATCAGTTCGACAGTCCCACCTGCAGCTTCGATCTTGGACTTAGCAGAAGCGGAGATAAAGTGAGCCTGAACAGTTAAAGCAGTATCAACATCACCAGTACCTAGGATTTTAACTCTGGTACCAGGCTTGATGCGCTTGGTTTCCATTAAAGTATCGATAGAGAACTTACCTTCTTGAGCATAACTAGAAAGGACAGATAAGTTAAGAGCTAAGGTAGTAAATTTGCGATGTGAAGTAAATCCCTTTTTCTTCTTTAAACGCATCATCCAAGGAGTCTGTCCACCTTCGAAGTATGCAGGAATAGAACCTCCGGTACGAGCTTTCTGACCCTTGGTACCACGACCAGCAGTTTTACCACCACCGGCTGAAGAACCACGGCCAACCCGTTTGCGATCCTTATTCTTGGAAATAGATGTAATTTTGTGTTCTTGCATATTAAGCCTCCTGGGTTTCTTCGACTTCCTTGTCTTTCTTTGTAGTCTTTACGATTCCACGACGAGCCAATAGGTCACGTGGAGCGGTTACTGCACGCAAGGCCTCGATGGTTGCGACAACGTTACTGGCTTTGTTAGAAGAACCAAGCATCTTAGCAACTGCATCCTGAAGACCGGCGAGTTCCAATACAATACGAACTGCACCACCTGCGATCAAACCGGTACCAGGGTTAGCTGGCTTTACCAAGACGTGAGCGGATTTATGATGACCAGTTACACGGTATGGAAGAGTTCCTTTACGCAAAGTAACCTTAACGATGTCTTTTTTAGCAGTAGCGACTGCTTTTTGGACAGCGGTAGCAACATCGTTAGCTTTACCAAGTCCAAAGGCTACCCGGTTTTTACGGTCACCAATAACCACTAAAGCTCTAAAGCGCATACGCTTACCACCTTTTACCACACGGGTAACACGGCTCACCTCAAGTACCTTCTCTTCAAATTCAGATGGAACGCGAGGAGTAGCATCACGGCGACGTGGAGCTTTTCTGTTGTCAGACTTGTTAGTAGTTGGATTTTGCATAAATTTGATTAAAAGTTGAGACCTCCTTCACGAGCAGCATCGGCAACTGCCTTAACGCGACCGTGATACTTGTAACCATGACGGTCAAAGGATACATCAGTTACCTTGTTGGCAGTAGCTTTTTTAGCTAATTCAGCACCGACTTGCTTTGCGGTTTCAACACGTGGCTGCTTACCGGTAGCTTTAATGTCAGTTGCAAAAGCTAATACCTTACCAGTTACGTCCACGATCTGAGCGTAGATGTATTTGTTGCTTCTGAAAACCTGTAAGACAGGGCGGGTATCAGTTGCTTTAATGCGAGCCCGAGTACGGGTGGCACGAGCAATGCGACGTCTGTTTGTATTCTTTAATTCACTCATAGTCTATGATTATGCCTTAGCGGCTTTACCAGCCTTACGAATAATAACTTCGTCGAGATACTTAATACCTTTACCCTTATATGGTTCTGGCTTTTTCTTGGATCTGATCAAAGCTGCCATGTGGCCAACTTTTTGTTTATCAATTCCAGAAAGAACAACCTGGTTCTTTTCAATTTTGTATTCAACACCTGGGGTGATGGCAACCTCTACTGGATGAGAGAATCCAAGGTGAAGGGTGATTGCTTCAGGTCCTTTAGCTTCGGCTCTGAAACCAACACCATTAATTTCTAAAGTCTTGGAGAAACCTTCAGTCACACCCTGAATTGCGTTACGCAAGAGAGAACGGGTTAGACCGTGCATAGATTTAGCTTCCTTTTCGTCATCGGCACGAGTGACGATAAGTTCCTTCTCTACTTGGGTAACAGTTGTAAACTGATCCAAAGTAGGGACGGTGTTTTCGCCTTTAGGACCTTTGACGGTGATGAGACCAGGTTCGATAGAAACGGTCACGCCATCAGGAATCTGTACTGGTAGTTTTCCAATCTTACTCATATCTAATAATTACCAGATTTTAAATAATACTTCGCCACCTACTCCAGCTGTGCGAGCGTCATGATCTGACATCAAGCCCTTAGAAGTAGACACTACAGCGGTACCGACACCACCAAGAACTGGTTTTAAGTCCTTAGAAGCTTGGTAGATGCGCTGACCTGGCTTGCTGACACGGCGAAGTCCACGAATAACTGAGGTACGACCAGAATACTTAAGAGTGACCTCAATCATTGGGAACTTGGTGCCTTCAGGGGTGATAGTGGCAACGTTTTTAATATAACCCTGGTCCTTCAAGAGGTTGGCAATTGCAAGCCGTTCCTTGGACATAGGGACCAAGACAGTGGCTTTGTTAACCCGGAGCGCATTGCGCAAACGAGTTATCATATCTGAAATTGGATCGTGTGTAGTCATAATAATTACCAACTTGATTTACGAATACCAGGAAGCAAACCTTTACGGGCAAGCTCTCTGAAAACAATACGGCTAACACCAAACTCTCTCATATACCCGTGTGGACGACCGGTAACTGAACAACGGTTTACCTTACGAGTGGAAAACTTGGGTTTGCGGTTTGCTTTAGCGATTAATGCTTTACGAGCCATATAGTTTGCTTATTTCTTACTATTTATCCTTTTTAAACGGAAAACCTAATGATTGCAAGAGAAGTTTGGTTGCTTCTTTAGATTTCGCGGTAGTTACCACAGTAATCTGGAAGCTAAAGTTCTTCTCAGTTGCTTCAAAAGTGACCTCAGGGAACACGGTATGTTCCTTGATACCAATATTATAGTTACCTTGGGTGTCGAAACCGGTAAGGTCTAAACCTTGGAAGTCACGAACACGAGGAAGAGTAATGTTAATCAATCTCTCTAAGAAGTCATACATCTTAGCTCCTCTTAAGGTAACAGTAACACCAACAGGCATACCTTCTCTAAGCTTAAAGCCAGCGATTGACTTTTTAGCCTTGGTGATAATTGGCTTTTGACCAGTGATATTAGCAAATTCGGCAGCTACCTGATCGATGAGCTTAGAATCTGCTTGGGCACGGCTACCAACTCCAGCGTTTAAAACAACCTTTACCAAGCGAGGCACAGCTAAACTAGAGTGAAGGTTTAGTTCACTTTTTAAAGTTGGCACTAATTCTTGATATTTACTTTTTAACATCTTCGATTGGAGTTTTAGATTTAGTAGCGACTCGAACCTTCTTGTCCCCTACCATCTGGTATGAAACACGAGTAGGTTTGTTGGTGGCAGGGTCAATTAACATGACATTAGCTGCTGGGATGGTACCGAGAACCTCGATAATACCAGCTGGAGTACCAGCACCCCGGTTGCGAGCATGGCGCTTCATAATGTTAATACCTTCGACCTTAATCCGGTTGGTAGCTGGAGATACAGCAGAAACCGTACCGGTCTTACCCTTGTCGCGGCCTTTGATTACGATTACTTTGTCACCTTTTTTGATATTCATTAGAGTACCTCCGGAGCTAAAGAAACGATTTTCATAAAGTCGCGATCACGCAATTCGCGAGCCACAGGACCGAATACACGGGTACCACGTGGTTGCTTGTTGTTATCGACGATCACAACTGCGTTTTCGTCAAAACGAATACTACTACCATCTGGACGACGGACAGAGCGACGGGTACGGACAATAACTGCCTTTACCACATCCTTCTTTTTGACGACACCGTTAGGAAGAGCTTCCTTGACGGCACAGACGACAATGTCGCCGAGTCCAGCGTAACGACGCTTGGATCCACCAAGCACCTTGAAACATTGAACGCGTTTTGCGCCAGTGTTGTCAGCTACTTTTAAGTTTGTACCTTCTTGAATCATATTGCCTCCTGAACGGCAGTTTTAGTAATTTCGACCACCTCCCAACGCTTGGTTTTGGAAATTGGGCGAGTTTCACCAATTACGATGGTGTCGCCGACGTTTACTTTATTGTCGACATCGTGGACAGCCACTCGCTTAGTCTTTCTCACTCTTTTCTTATAAAGAGGGTGAGCAATGTAAGCATCAATCTTAACAATCACAGTCTGATTACCTGCTTTTGAGATGGCTACTCCAGTGCGTTGTTGTCTATGCTTATCCATTGGTTACCTCCGAAATGATGGAAAGTTCGCGCTTGATTGTAGACAATCTGGCGATTTCCTTTCTTAAATTCTTTAGGTTAGAAGTTGTTTTAGCCTTACCCATTGCGACTTCGCTGGCCAAGGTTTGATACTTGGTCTTAGCTTCGCGCAATTTTGCATCTACTTGAGTAACACTCAGTTTGCGACTTTCGGCAAGTTGTTCTTTAAATTTCTTCATATAATAACCTAAATATTTTTGACTACTACTTTGGTCTTAACTGGTAATTTGTGTCCAGCACGAATGAGTGCCTCTTTGGCGAGTTGGAAATCTACACCATCGAGTTCAAACATCACGGTACCAGGACGAACAGTTGCCACATAGTGACTGACTGCACCTTTACCACCACCCATACGAGTTTCGTTAGGGGTTGCGGTAGCGGCTTGGTGTGGGAAGATGCGAATCCAGACCTTACCTTCACGCTTGATGTGGTGAGTGATTGCACGACGTGCAGACTCAATCTGGCGAGAAGTGATCCAGCTAGCATCCATAGACTTTAAGCCATACTTACCAAAGCTAACCTGGTTTCCACGAGTGGCAAGGCCACGCATCTTACCGCGGTGTTGCTTTCTGAATTTTACTTTCTTTGGTATTAACATGACTTAAAGTTAGTTATCTGACTGTTCTGAATTATTGGTTTCTGGCAATGTCCAAACCTTTACACCGATAGTGCCATAGGTGGTGTGAGCGGTGCTCTCTGCGTAATCGATGGCATATTTAATGGTGTGAAGAGGAACTTTACCAAAACTAAAGGTTTCACGACGAGCAATTTCAGCACCGTTTAAGCGACCAGCTAAGGAAATACGGATACCTTGGACCCGAGCCTGCTTTGCAGATTCCATGGTCTGTCTAATTGCACGACGGAAAGGAATACGACGTTCGATCTGTTCGACAATGCTGTTAGCAATGACGGCAGCGTTAGCGTCAGGGTTCTTGATTTCAACAATGTTAACGGTTGGGTTATCAGTCTTGATAGCTTTTTTGAGCTTCTTCTTGAATTCTTCAACCCCACTACCACCACGTCCGATAACCATACCAGGACGAGAGGTGTGTAAGTTAATTACGAGGTTGTTACCAAATCTTTCGATTTCGGTTTCAGCTACACCACGCTTAAACTGAACAGCTACTAGCTTTCTAATCTCAAGATCTTCAAGCAAGTTCTTGCTGTAGTTTTTACGATCGAACCAACGAGACTTCCATTGAGTCGTGGTACCGAGTCTAAACAGATGTGGGTGTACTTTTTGTCCCATAATTATTTATTAGTGGTTCTTGTGGTTGTAACTTTGCGACTAGAAGTTTGCTTAGCCACCTTCTGATCCTTGATATCGCCCATTGGCTTGGTAGAAGTGGTCTTAGCATCCTTAGTTTCACCCTTAGGAGCAGCAGGAGCTGCAGCAACAGGCTTTTTGACCAAAGATGGGTTAATCTCTTCTAAGACAACGGTGAAGTGGCTAGTACGCTTTATCAAGCGATCTGCACTACCACGGGAACGATACCAGTAGCGTTTGAAGCTAGGACCGGAATCAACGGTTAAAGTTTTAATTCTTAAGTTATCTTCCTTAAGGTTGTAGTTGTTCTTACCGTTACTCATGGCAGAGAACAACAGCTTGTAAACAATGCTGGAAGTCTTAGTGACATCAAAACGAAGAGCGTTTAGGGCTTCAGGGATGGACTTGCCACGCAAAGCCTTGACTACTGGTCTAGCTTTCTTTGGACTAATCCGGACAGATTTTGCTACTGCTCTTACTTCCATATTATTTATTTACCTTTTGCTAAGTCTTTGGCCATCTTACCGCCATGGCTTCTGAATTTACGAGTAAAGGAGAATTCTCCCAACTTGTGACCAACCATGGTGTCAGTGACGTAGACTGCGATATGTTCACGACCATTGTGGACACCAAAGGTCATACCGACCATTTCTGGAGTGATACTGCATGAACGAGACCAAGTCTTGATGGTAGCTTTGCTACCAGATTCCTTGGCTGCCAACACCTTCTTCATGAGGCGTTCGTCAATGTATGGACCTTTTTTACTTGAACGTGACATATCTATTTATTATTTACGCTTTTTAGTGCGTGGCTTAACGATGAATTTATTACTTGGCTTTTTCTTGTTTCTGGTCTTGTAACCCAAGGCTGGTTTACCGGTCTTGGTCTTTGGATACTTAAGACCAATAGAGGTACTACCTTCACCACCACCATGAGGGTGATCGACTGGGTTTTTAACTTTACCACGGGTAGTTGGACGACGACCGAGATAACGTTTGCGTCCAGCTTTTCCGATACGGATGTTCATGTGGTCTGAGTTGGATAGGGTACCAATACTGGCAAATCCATTTTCTGAGACCTTACGAACTTCTCCGGATGGAAGCTTGATTAAAGCAAATCCAGCGTCGAAAGCAAGAATTTGTGCGCTGCTACCAGCAGTTCTTGCCATCTTACCACCACGGCCTGGCATTAACTCAATATTATGAACAGTAATACCTGCAGGAATATTTTTCAACATTAAGCGGTTACCTGGCTTGATCTTAGTCTGTTCTGCGGAAACCACCTTATCCCCTACCTTGAGGCCTTCTGGAGCCAAGATGTAGGATTGATGACCATCTGCGTAGATGATATGAGCAATGAAGGCAGTACGGTTTGGATCGTACTGAATACTGTCTACCCGAGCTGGGATACCAAACTTGGTCTGATGCATATCTACCATACGCAAGGCGCGCTTGGCACCACCACCACGACCGGTCATGGTCTTAATACCACGGTTGTTACGAGCGTCTAGGCGCTTGCGACCCTTGGTTAAAGACTTAACTCTAGTGGTTGAGGTGATGACATCGCGGAATTTGATGACCTGAAGGCCACGAGTTCCGTGTGTAATTGGTCTGCGTGTGATAATACCCATTATTTGGCCTCCTCAAAGAGATTAATCTTCTGACCAGCCTTCAAGGTAACGATAGCCTTCTTTTGGGAGGCACGGGTACCTTGGATTCGGCGGTAGGTCTTAACCTTACCTTTTTGGTTAACAATGTTTACATCAGTAACATCCACCTTGAAAAGGTTCTTGATAGCACCGACTACTTCCTGTTTGGTAGCATCGGAGTTCACCAAGAAGGTGTACTTACTAACAGCACCCTGGAGGATACTCTTTTCAGAAATCACTGGTTGTTTGATGATGACTTTCATTATTCGAATTTAGTAAGGGTAGTTTCCCAAGTATTACCAAGGAATACAATGTTCTTTACTCGGGATACATTAGCTGCTGTGAGCTGTTCCACGGTAAAGGCAGTAGTATTTGGGAGATTAATAAAACCTTTTGCCCAGGACATTTCTGGAACAACAACTAAGAGCTTATAGCCAGTTGCGATCTCACCGAGAGCAACAGCTGCCTGCTTAGTTTTGGCAATTGGTTCGGAAATATTTAAAGTGTGAGCATTACCAGCTTTAACCTTAAGCTTGATAGCGTCGGCAAGTGTTCTAAGCTTAGCGGTCTTGGTAATTTTCTGAGAAAAATTCTTTTCAGTGGTTGGACCAAAGACGATACCACCAGTTCTCCAGATTGGGTTACGGGAAGAACCAACACGGGCACGTCCAGTACCCTTCTGACGCCAAGGCTTCTTACCACCACCACGGACTTCACCACGAGTTTTGGTGTTAGCGGTTGGGCGTTGTAGGTTTGCCTGGTATGAAAGGATGGTTTGGCGAAGAAGAGGCAAAGAAATGCGGTGAGATTGAAGTTTCTCACTCATGTCGGTTGCCTGAAGGGCGACTAAGGTTGTGGTATTAGTTGTAGCCATTACTTCTTCTTAACGATTACCAGCTGGTTATTAGCACCTGGGAGAGCACCGCTGATAGCGATGAGGTTGTTTTCCTTATCGACAGCAACAACCTTAAGGTTTTTCACGGTAACCATGGTAGCACCCATGTGACCTGCCATACGGCGGCCTTTTTCTACACGAGGCATACCCATAGCTCCGATGGAACCAGGTTGGCGGTGATGATCATGACCGTGAGTTTGTGGACCGCGAGAGAAGTTGTGGCGCTTAATAGTACCCTGGAACCCCTTACCCTTAGTCTTACCAGTTACCTGGACGGTATCCCCGACTTCAAAGACGTCGACACCGACAGAATCACCAGCCTTGAGCTCGACATCGCTTGGGAAGCGGAATTCACGAGTTGCAAGGTTGCGAGAAACATGTCCGCGACCACCTTTAGTCTTGGGGAGGGTTAACTGCAAAGCAAAATAACCATCTTTTTCTTCAGTTTTAACTTGGGTAACCAAGTTAGGTGTGGCCTGAAGAACAGTGATAGCTTTAGCGCGACCATCTTCTAAGATGGCTTGGCTCATGCTAATTTTCTTTGCAACTAAACCTTTCATGATATAAAACCGACTTCCTACCCCATTAAACGAGGTAAAGAAGTTAGAAATGAATTAAATTATTCCGATCTATAGACAGAATCCCCAAAAGTCCATAAGGACGGACAGAGATTCTGACTGTAGACCAGAATGGTCTATTATTTTTTAATGCTTAATTTTTAACCAGAAGGGTTACTTCTGCGCTATTTTCAGCGGACTACATTTTGACTTCAATACTGACACCAGCAGGTAATGACAAGCTAGTGAGAGAATCGATAGTCTTAGGTGTTGGATCTACAATTTCGATCAGACGCTTGTGAATTCTCATCTCGAACTGATCACGAGCATCTTTGTACTTAAATGTAGCTTTCAACACAGTATATGTTTTTTTCTCAGTTGGCAAGGGAATTGGTCCCAGAACTACAGCACCAGTACGCTCTGCAGTATCAATGATCATACGAGCGGACTTATCCAAGATACGGTGATCGTATGCCTTCAAGCGAATACGAATACGCTGCTTTGCGTCACGAACCTTCTTGGTTTCCTTATTTTGGGATGTTGTATTTGCCATATAGTAGGGTGCTTTCTTTAATTCTAGCCCCGGCCATAAGGCATGGGGGCTAGAATAGTTAGAATTTTATTTAATGATCTTAGTTACGACACCGGCACCAACAGTCTTACCACCTTCACGAATAGCGAAGCGGAGCCCTTCGTCCATAGCAATAGGAACGATGAGGTTAACGTTAGCTTGAATAGTGTCACCTGGCATAACCATCTTACCTTCGTCGGTAAGCATAAGTTCACCGGTTACGTCAGTTGTACGGAAGTAGAACTGAGGCTTGTAACCCTTGGAGAAAGGAGTGTGGCGTCCGCCTTCTTCCTTGCTCAAGATGTAAATTTCAGCTTCGAATTCGGTATGAGGAGTGATGGAACCTGGCTTGGCAATAACCTGACCACGTTCAATCTGTTCACGTTCAATACCACGAAGCAAGAGTCCAACGTTGTCACCTGCTTGACCGGAGTCAAGAAGCTTTCTAAACATTTCTACACCAGTAACAACAGACTTCTGGCTGGCTTTCATACCAACGATTTCGATTTCTTCGTTAACCTTTACCATACCCTGTTCGATACGTCCGGTAGCAACAGTACCACGTCCCTTAATGGAGAAGACGTCTTCTACTGGCATAAGGAATGGCTTGTCCAAATCACGAACTGGATCTGGAATGTAGGTGTCGAGAGCTTCAATCAAGTCAAGAATTGGCTTGGCTGCAGCTTCGTCGTTTGGATTTTCAAGTGCCTTAAGAGCGGAACCACGGATAACAGGGACTTCGTCGCCTGGGAATTCGTACTTGCTCAAGAGCTCACGAATTTCAGCTTCAACGAGGTCTACGAGTTCAGGATCGTCTACCATATCAACCTTGTTGATGAAGACAACCATGTGTGGAACTCCGACCTGGTGAGCAAGCAAGATGTGCTCACGAGTCTGAGGCATAGGACCATCGGTAGCAGCTACTACGAGGATGGCACCATCCATCTGAGCAGCACCGGTGATCATGTTCTTTACGTAGTCGGCGTGTCCAGGACAGTCGACGTGAGCGTAGTGACGCTTGTCGGATTCATATTCCTGGTGGGAAGTTGCGATGGTGATACCGCGAGCCTTTTCTTCAGGTGCGTTATCGATTTCATCGAACTTACGAGCGGCAGCCTTACCGTGGGCAGCCAGAACGTTGGTAATAGCGGCGGTCAAAGTGGTCTTACCGTGGTCGACGTGACCAATGGTACCTACGTTGACGTGCACCTTGTCTCTATTGAAAGCGTCTGCCATAAATTTCTCCTAATTACTTAGTGCTTAATTATAGGTGTTTATAGGTGTAGAAAAATGATACCTCTGTAAAATACATAATTTTTCGCATTGGTGCAACACTTTTTTTATCAGATTTTTAGACTTTTTTCTAAGGTGTTGAGGTAATAAAAAAGCAGGAGTAACTTGTACCCCTGCTAGGTGACGATTCGCGACTTTACTTTCTGGTTGCGTAGTCTGGAAATTTTACAACTCAGAACTCGCTTGCCAATCCACCTTCATTGTACGAGTTTGCCAGAAGCCTAACCCACCAGCCACCCAGCGTGGATTGTCTGTACTCGAGCATACTTATGTATCCTTGATGTTCTTCGTCCCGAGGACCATACAGCGCTGTTACGTATGTAGCGGCAACAATCCTTGGACGCCCCTCTGGGGCAACAGCCTGAGTGTCTTGGATAGGCCGGATTCTGGTGCCAAAACCTATATTTTCCATGAGCCAAGTCACATATGCTTGGAGCTCCTCATGAATTGTGGCTTCATCACTGGAATATATTCCAATTACGGCAAATTTGTCTAGATCAATAGAGTCCAGACCGATTTTGTCGTAATCACGTGTAAGACATGCTTGAATTGAATACAGGCATCCATTCTTGGATTTAGACAGTGCAAGAGGCACTCCACCTTGTAGCATCCAGTCACGAAAGTCGACAATTAGATTGTCCTTGGACAAATCTATTTTTTCCATTAAGGTTCACCCCCTTATTTGATAGGTACAATCTACACTTTCTAGTATTAATTGCAAATCCCCGACTAATGCCGGGGATTTGTTTGAATGTGTAGTTGTGTGGGTTAGGCACTCTTTTTAGCGATGAGTTCTTCCTGAACATTGGAAGGAACCTTTTCATACTGAGCGAATTCCATAGATTGGGATGCACGCCCCTGAGTCATGGAACGAAGGTTTGTAGTGTAACCAAACATTTCTCCAAGAGGAACGAATGCTTTAATCACCTTGGTACCAGAGCGATCTTCCATACCTTCAATACGTCCACGCTTGGAAGAAAGATCTCCCATAACGTCACCGGCGTATTCTTCAGGGGTGGTAACTTCCACTTTCATGACTGGTTCTAAGATGGCAGGCTTACCTAAGCGGACACCTTCTTGCAAACACATACTTCCTGCAATTTGGAAGGCCATTTCAGAGGAGTCGACATCGTGGTATGAACCATCGTGGAGAGTAGCTTTAATGTCTACTACAGGGTAACCGGCGATAACACCACGGGTCATAGAGGCTTCAATACCCTTCTGTACAGCTGGGATGTATTCTTTAGGAATAGTTCCTCCAACGATGGCGTTAACGAATTCAAATCCACCGTCTTCTTTTGGTTCAAACTTGATAACAACGTGACCATACTGTCCACGTCCACCAGACTGCTTTGCGTATTTAACTTCAGCATCGGTTTCCATGGTGATGGTCTCACGGTAGGCAACCTGTGGCTTACCGATGTTGGCTTCAACCTTGAATTCACGCTTCATGCGGTCGACGATGATGTCCAGGTGAAGCTCACCCATACCTTGAATGATGGTCTGACCAGATTCCTGATCTGAGTTAACTCTAAAGGTTGGATCTTCTTCGGCAAGCTTAGAAAGGGCCATACCCATCTTTTCTTGGTCGGCTTTAGACTTTGGTTCGACAGCAATGGAGATAACTGGTTCTGGGAAAGTAATAGATTCCAAGATGATTGGATCCTTTTCATCACAGAGAGTGTCTCCAGTAGTAACATCTTTAAATCCAACGATAGCACCAATTTCTCCTGCGAAGATTTCATCCACTTCTTCACGGTGGTTGGAGTGCATACGCATGATACGGGATACACGTTCCTTAGAACCCTTAGAGGAGTTTAAGACGTAGGAACCAGATTTAAGTGAACCGGAGTAAACACGGAAGAAAACCAACTTACCAACGAATGGGTCGGTTGCGATTTTAAAAGCTAACGCAGAGAATGGTTCAGTATCGTCTGCATGACGTTCGATCTGCTTTTCTTCATCTTTAGGATCGGTTCCGATAATAGCGGGAATATCGAGTGGAGATGGGAGGTAGTCAACGACAGCATCGAGAAGCTTCTGGACACCCTTGTTCTTCAACGCGGTACCACAGAAGACTGGGATAACCTTGTTATCAATAACTGCAGCGCGGAGTGCACGCTTGATTTCATCGTTGGTTAGAGCCTGGTCAGCCAAGAACTTCTCGAGGAGTTCATCTTCGGTTTCAACAATCTTTTCGAGTAATTTGTGTCTAAATTCAGCTGCTTTTTCTTTCAAGTTATCTGGGATATCGGTTTCAACAATTTCCTTACCCATATCATCCTTGTAGAGGTAGGCCTTTTCGGTAATCAAATCAACGATACCTTCAAAGGTCTCAGCTGCTCCGATTGGAAGCTGAGCTGGGATAACGTTGGAACCTAAGCGATCTAAGATACTCTTGTAAACGAAGTCAAAGTCGGCTCCCATACGGTCCATTTTGTTTACAAAACAGATACGTGGAACCTGGTACTTGTCGGCCTGACGCCAGACGGTTTCAGACTGAGGTTCCACCCCGGCCACACCGTCGAAGACGACGACACCACCATCTAGCACACGCAAAGAACGTTCTACCTCAACGGTGAAGTCAACGTGTCCTGGGGTGTCGATGAGGTTAATCCGAGTGTCATTCCAGAAACAAGTGGTAGCAGCAGAGGTAATGGTAATACCACGTTCACGTTCCTGCTCCATCCAGTCCATGGTAGCTTCTCCCTCGTGCACCTCACCAATTTTGTAGGTGATACCAGTGTAGAACAAAATACGCTCAGAGACGGTAGTCTTACCGGCATCGATGTGAGCGATGATACCAATGTTACGAGTATTAGCGAGGGAATACTGACGTTCGGCCATTTTAATATTTAGTTAGTAATAAATGTATAAGGGAAGTATATAGCGTCCTATATACTAACTTGCTCGCCTAACTAGAAGCGAGCAAAGTGAGCGAATGCCTGGTTAGCTTCTGCCATACGGTGAGTTTCTTCACGCTTGCGGACAGCGTTACCTGCATTGTTGAAGGCGTCGATGAGTTCTTGAGCTAAACGCTGTGACATTGGCTTTCCCTTGATGCCACGAGCGGCAATAACTAACCACTTAAGGCCAAGCACGGTACGACGTTCGGCGCTAACTTCGGTAGGAATCTGAAGGTTAGAACCACCCACACGACGAGCCTTGAGCTGGACGGATGGAGAGATGTTGTTGAGAGCGGTTTCGAAAATCTTAATCTGATCTTCCTTGAGCTTAGCAGCTGCAGTGTCTAATGCTTCGTAAACAATCTTTTCGGCAACGTTCTTCTTACCGTTCAACATTACCTTGTTGATGAACCGACCAAGTAAAATGTGTCCGTATTTACGGTCTGGCTCGTATACCTTTCTAATAGTTTGCTTTCCTCTGGACATAGTTAGTTAGTTGTTAGGCAGCAGTTGCTGTAGCTTTCTTAGCACCATATTTAGAACGACCCTGAGAACGCTTAGCAACACCAGCAGTGTCTAAGTGACCACGAACAATGTGGTAACGGACACCTGGAAGGTCTTTTACACGTCCACCACGAATGAGGACGATGGAGTGTTCCTGGAGGTTGTGACCAATACCAGGAATGTAAGCGGTGACTTCCATACGGTTGGTTAAGCGGACACGAGCTACCTTACGTAAAGCGGAGTTAGGTTTCTTTGGGGTCATGGTTGTGACCTTAACACAAACACCACGCTTGAAAGGTGAGCCCTTTTTGAGTTCAACTGGACGCATCTTTAAAGTATTAAAGCGTCGCTGCATAGCAGGAGACTTGCTTTTGGAAGCACTTTTTTTACGTCCTTGTTTGATCAACTGGTTAATTGTTGGCATACGAGCTAGTTTAGGCAGTTAAGTGTAAGCTGTCAAGCAGGAATTTAAGCTTCGGGGTCTCCTGGGATGGAACGGAACCCGGTTCCGGCTGGAATGAGACGTCCGACGATAACGTTTTCCTTCAGACCTCTGAGGTAGTCCACCTTACCGGCAACAGCTGCATCAACCAGAACACGAGTAGTTTCCTGGAAGGAAGCGGCAGACAAGAAGCTATCAGTAGCCAAGGAAGCCTTGGAGACACCAAGTAACAATCTAGTGCCAGTTGGAGGGGTTTTACCGTCTTTAGCAAGCTTTGCCGCAACTGCTTCAAAGCGGACGCGATCGACAGTTTCACCAACGATGAGGTTGGAATCACCAGAGTCTTCTACCCGGATACGGGAGAACATCTGACGAACAACGGCTTCAATATGCTTATCGTTAATGTTTTGACCCTGAAGGTTGTAGATTTTCTGAATTTCAGAGATGACGTAGTGCTGAGTTTTTTCAACACCAGTAAGTTCCATCAAGTCCTTGAGATTGAGCTGACCCTCAGTAAGCTGATCTGCTTTCTTTACTCTCTGACCGTCTTCTACTCTTAAGAAAGAGCGGGCTGTGAGTTGGTATTCGAAAGCTTTTTTGCGCTTGTGAGCGAGAGCTACCTTAGTTGCAGATACTACAACGGTACCAGCGGCAGGGGCGGTAATTTCTTCACCAGACTTGAGGACGACGAGAGTTTCACCCTTCTTGACCTTATCACCGTCTTTAACCTTTGCTTCTGAGCTCTTTAAGACCTTGAAGTCGGTTACAACATCTTCTTCACCTTCGACGCGAAGCATCTTCTTGTTACCAACTTCTAAGATGGCAACCATTCCGTCCATAGGGGCCATGATGGCTTCTGCCTTAGGGTTACGGGCTTCGAAGAGTTCTTCAACACGAGGAAGACCCTGGGTGATGTCAGCGGTAGATGCTACACCTCCAGTGTGGAAGGTACGCATAGTGAGCTGAGTACCAGGTTCACCGATACTTTGAGCAGCGATAATACCAACGGCTTCTCCGATTTTAACCAGAGTACCGCGAGCAAGGTCTTTACCGTAACACTTCTGGCAGACACCCCAATCGCTACGGCAAGCAATGGAGGAACGGCATTGGATAGCATCGACATCACTGTCTTCAATGGCTTGAGCCATTTCTTCAGTGATTTCATCCCCTGCTTTACCAAGAGTTTTGGACCCATCGATAACATCAGCGGCAAGGTAACGACCTTCAATACGCTTTGCGAATGGATCACCAAGCATTTCTTCAGAGTTTTTGAAGAGAGTAAATCCTTCAGTATCACCACAGTCTTCTTCGGTAACCACAATGTCTTGGCAGACATCCACTAAACGACGGGTCAAGTAACCTGCGTCTGAAGTACGAAGCGCAGTATCGGACAAACCTTTACGAGCACCGTGAGTGGAAAGGAAGTATTCCAAGGAGTCTAAACCTTCTTTGTAGTTGGATTTAACTGGAAGCTCCATGGCTTCACCGGCAGCGTTAATCTTAACACCGACCATACCAATCATCTGGTTGAACTGCTCCAAGCTACCACGAGCACCGGAGGTGACCATCATAGCGGTTGGAACAAATGGGTTGTTGGTAATAGAACCCTTAAGGAGGTGTTCTACTTCCTTCTTAGTCTTTTCCCAGAGACCGATAACCATACGGCGACGTTCACCGGAAGTAATAAGACCTTCCTTGTACTGTTCCTTGATAGTTGCAACCTGTTCGTTGGAAGCAGAGATTAAGGTGTTCTTTTCACCTGGAATTTCAAGGTCAGATGCAGAGAAAGTAGCACCAGACATGGTGGAGTAAGTGAAACCTGTGTTTTTGATGTCGTTAACCAGATCCACGGTACGATCCTGACCGAGTTCACGGTAGCAGTTGTGGATGAGGCGCTTTAAGACCTTCTTGTCAGCAGTATCGTTTAAGTAAGGCCATTCGACAGGCAAGATACTGTTGAAGATCAAACGACCAAGGGTAGTTTTAATGACTTCCCCATCTACTGGAACGTTGATAATAGTTTGGAGTTTTAACTTACCAGCAACATGAGCACGCATAGCATCATCCAGGTCGGAGAAGGCTTTAACCTTATCCCCTTCTGGTTCAGCGATGGTTAGGTAGTAGCTACCTAAAATCATGTCTTGGTCAGCCATTACGATTGGTTCACCGGTAGCTGGCTTCAACAAGTTGTTGGTGGCCAACATAATGTTTTCAGCTTCAGACTGAGCAGCTTCAGACAATGGTAAGTGAATAGCCATCTGGTCTCCATCGAAGTCAGCGTTGAAAGCGTTACAGGCAAGTGGGTGAAGCTGGATAGCATTACCTTCAACCAAGACTGGTCTAAAGGCCTGGATACCTAAACGGTGCAAGGTAGGTGCACGGTTTAAGAGGACGTAGTAGTGTCCGATGACAGAATCAAGGGCATCCCAGACTTCTGGAGTTTCTTTTTCGACTAACTTACCAGCAGTTTTTACGTTGTGGACGATATCTTCGGCCATTAACTTAGAGATGACAAATGGCTTGAAGAGTTCCAAGGCGATTGCCTTTGGAATACCACATTCGTGAAGCTTTAAGGTAGGACCGACGACGATAACGGAACGTCCGGAGTAGTCGACACGCTTACCAAGCAAGTTCTGACGGAAACGACCCTGCTTACCCTTAAGCATGTCGGAAAGTGACTTGAGCTGACGCTTAGAGTTGTTAGTAGCAGAGGTTTCACGAGCAGTAATATCAAATAAAGCATCGACGGCTTCTTGAAGCATACGCTTTTCGTTACGAGCGATAACTTCAGGAGCACCAATTTCGATAAGCTTCTTTAAACGGTTGTTACGGTTAATAACACGGCGATATAAATCGTTTAAGTCAGAGGTGGCAAAACGTCCACCATCAAGCTGCACCATTGGGCGCAAATCTGGAGGGATAACTGGCAAAGTGGTCACAAACATCCAACCTGGATGCAGGTTTGCCTTATTCATGCTTTCCAGCAAGCGAATACGCTTCATTAAGCGCTTTTGCTTTTGGCCAGTAGCATCAACTAAAGCTTCTTTAACTTCAGCGATTTCTGCTGCAAGGTCGAGTTCTTGGGTAAGCTGGTAAACAGCTTCAGCACCAATACCAGCTCTAAAGACCTGACCGTACTTTAAGGACAAGTTACGGTATTCGGTTTCAGAGAGAACCTTCTTGATCTTAATGTCTTTAAGTTCAGACTGTGCGGTCTGGTAGGCAAGCTTGAATTTATCTAACTTTTCTTCAAGTTCGGCTTCGCTAAACTTACCAGCCTTGTGATCGCCCTTGAGCTTAGCTACGTGAACCTTGTATTCCTGCTCTAATTGGCTCTGTGCTTGAGTTCTAGCGTCATCATCTACAGATGTGATGATGTAGGCTGCAAAGTAGATAACCTGCTCTAAACGACGAGCTGGGACGTCTAGGGCGAGTCCGATACGAGAAGGAGTACCACGGAGGTACCAAATGTGGCTAACAGGAGCTGCGAGCTGAATATGACCCATGCGTTCACGACGAACGGCAGATCTGGTTACTTCAACTCCACACTTGTCACAGACGATGCCCTTGTAGCGGATTTTCTTGTATTTACCACAGTAACATTCCCAGTCCTTAGTTGGTCCAAAGATACGTTCGTCAAAGAGACCATCTTTTTCTGGACGGAGAGTACGGTAGTTAATTGTTTCTGGCTTGGTGACTTCACCGAAAGACCAACCAGCGATTTGATCTGGAGAAGCAACGCCGACACGAACGGCGAGAAAGTCATTTTCGATTGAGACTGTTTCTTTATTCATAGTCGTTAGTTCTTAGGTTGGTCTAATTCTTAGAGTGTTTATTAGATTTCTCTGGTGCTGAATCACCGATTGGCTTTTTGAGAGCTTCGGGATTGTCGACTACCTCCACGTTAAGTCCCAGACCCTGAAGTTCTTTAACCATCACGTTAAAGGCTTCTGGACTTTGTGGCTTCTGAATTTTTTCACCCTTAATAATCGATTCATAGGTTCGGGCACGACCTTGAACGTCATCTGATTTAATTGTGAGCATTTCTTCGAGAGTATGAGCAGCTCCATAACCTTCAAGAGCCCATACTTCCATTTCTCCGAAACGCTGTCCACCAAGCTGAGCCTTACCACCCAATGGCTGCTGAGTAACAAGGGCGTATGGACCAATGGAACGAGCGTGAATCTTATCGTCGACCATGTGGGCCAGCTTGAGCATGTAGATAACACCAACGGTAGTGGTCTGACCAAAGGCCTCACCAGTCTTACCGTCGTAGAGCTGAATCTTACCAGTATCTGGAAGTTTAGCGGCGTTTAACTCGGAAACAATTCCTGGAATGTCGATACCTTCAAATACAGGGTTTACAGCGTTGAATCCAAGGGTACCAGCGGCCCAACCAAGGTGGGTTTCTAGTATCTGTCCGAGGTTCATACGGGAGATAACACCAAGTGGGTTGAGGATGATATCAACTGGTGTACCGTCAGCGGTGTAAGGCATGTCGGACTGTGGAACAATCTTTGCAACCACACCCTTGTTACCGTGACGACCAGCTAACTTATCTCCAACGGAGATCTTACGCATCTGAGCGATGTAGACGTAGATTTTCTTTAAGACACCAACTTCAAGTTTGTCACCTTTGTTGGAATCAAAAACTTTAACGCCAATAACTTTTCCGTAACCGCCGTGAGGCATACGAAGAGAAGTATCTTTAACATCCTTTACCTTTTCTCCGAAGATGGCACGCAAGAGGCGTTCTTCTGAGGTAAGTTCGGTTTCACCCTTAGGAGTAATCTTACCGACAAGAATGTCGTTAGATTTGACCTTGGCACCAAGGCGGATAACACCGTCTTCATCGAGATCTGCTACGGCGTCTTCACCGACGTTAGGAATGTCACGGGTAGTGACTTCTGGACCAAGCTTGGTGTCGCGAACGTCAATTTCTTCACGCTTAATATGAATAGATGTGAAAGCATCATCTTTAACCAAACGATCAGAGATGATGATAGCGTCTTCATAGTTAGAACCACCCCAGGTCATGAAGGCAACACGAAGGTTACTACCAAGTGCCAATCGAGCGTTTTTAATACCAGGACCATCGGTCATCGGATCACCCTTCTTGAGGACATCACCAGTGTTTACCAATGGAGTTTGGTTGAGGTTAGTTTCGTGGTTGCTTCTGACGAATTTAGTGAGAGTAAAGGTTATTGGTTTCTTAGCGTTCTTTGGCAAGAATTCAATTCGGGAAGAATCAACGTATTTTACTGTTCCATCTTCTGGAGCGGTAATTACCCATCCGGAACCAACGGCTGCATCGTATTCCATACCAGTTCCAACGATTGGAACCTGTGGTTTTACAAGAGGAACGGCCTGACGTTGCATGTTGGAACCCATCAAGGCACGTTTTGCGTCATCGTGCTCTACGAATGGGATAAGGGAAGTGGTTACACTCACAATCTGCTTAGGGGAAACGTCGGCGTAGCTAGTACGGCCAACAGAAACCTGAGTAGGTTCACCAGCCTGACGAGCAGAGACCTGTTCGGAAAGTACGTGACCAGCATCATCTACTGGAATGTCAGCCTGAGCGATAGTGAGGTCTTCTTCTAAGTGAGCATCAAGGTATTCGATGGACTTAGTAACCACAGTTTTAATTGGAAGTTCATCAATTCCTTTAATCTTGGAAAGTTTAGCTGCAAGTTTGTCATCTACCTTAGTACCTGCGGTTGCAACTGGCTTCTTGGTAGCTGGGTCGATAATATCCTTGAATAAGGTATGGCCAATAGCCGCCTTACCGTCATTTAAAGCAAGTGAGTCGATACGACGGTATGGAGTTTCAATGAAACCGTAATCGTTGACCTTTGCATAGGAAGCTAAGTGTCCAACAAGTCCAATGTTCTGACCTTCTGGGGTCTGAATAGGACAGATACGGCCATAGTGGCTGGTGTGTACGTCACGAACGTCGAAACCAGCACGTTCACGGGAAAGTCCACCAGGACCCATAGCGGATAGACGACGCTTGTGTTCAAGTTCTGCTAGTGGGTTGGTTTGGTCCATGAACTGAGAAAGCTGAGAAGAACCAAAGAACTCCTGCATGATGGCAGAAATTGGACGAGCGTTGATTAGCTGAGCTGGGGTAAGGGTGGCAATTTCAGAAACAGACATTCTGTCTTTGACGATACGTTCGACACGCAATAAACCAGTACGGAATTTGTTTTGCATCAACTCACCGACGGATTTTACACGACGGTTCTTGAGGTGATCGACGTCATCGGCAAGACCACCATCATTATTGAGGCTGATAATTTGCTTAGTAATAGCCACCAAGTCTTCTAAGGAAAGAGTACGGTGGTTGCGATCATTCTTAACATCCTGCTTTAAGCGCTTGTTGATCTTGTAACGACCAACGGCACCGAGATCATAGCGACGGAAGTTCTGGAAGGTGTTAACAAACAGAGTACGAGCGTTATCAACGGTTGCCAAATCACCTGGACGAATCTTTTTGTAGACTTCCAACAAGGCCTGGTCGGTGGATTTGGTTGGGTCTTTATCGATGGTGTTTTTGATGAAGCTATGCTTTGGATCGTTATCGACATCAGCAAAAGCCTGCATCAAGTCACTATCGGAACTAAGACCGTAGGCACGGAGCAAGGTGGTGATTAAAGTCTTACGCTTACGATCAATCTTTACTGCAATTACACCCTTGGAACTGGTTTCTACTTCTAACCAGACACCACGATCAGGGATAATCTTACAGCCATAGATGCCGTTGGTGAGACCTTCTTCACGAGTGAAGAGAACACCAGAGGAACGGACCAGCTGAGAAACGATAACACGTTCGACACCATTGATAATGAAGGTGCCGGAAGTGGTCATAACTGGAAGATCACCAAGGAATACATCTTGTTCCTTGATTTCACCGGTATTTTTATTCACCAAACGCAGCTTAACTCTTAAGCTGGCTTCGTAGGTTGCATATCTATCACGGGATTCTTGCTCGGTAAGCTTTGGTTCTTCGAAGTAGTAGTCAACGAAGTGGAGTTCCAAGTTCTTACCAGTTAAGTCTTCAATTGGACTAATCTCATCGAAGACTTCTCTAAGACCTTCACGGATAAAGCGATCGTAAGACCGGCGCTGGAGAGAGTTCAACTCTGGTAGCGCAGGAACTTTTCTACTATCGCTATACCATTTATCTTTGTATTGGTCGTTTTCGGTTATTAAAGTAAGGGGCTCGATTGTTTTTTTTGCCATATAAAATATTTCCTTTTGATAGGTGGAATATCAAAAAGTGGTGATTCCGACCGACTTTAAAGCTGGTTTAATATAGTGATTTGAACCTAAATTGTTCGATTCGTCAAGAGCTCTTGACGGGCTTATCGCATTGTATATCTTTGGTCAATACAATTGCAACACTTTTTTAAAATAAAAAAATACCCCCATCTTGACCTGAGTCTCGATGGGGGTGCAGATATTGGACTGGGAGGACACCTAGGCATTCTCCTTTCTAGAAGGTGAAAGAACCGGATGCGCATCCGCTATCCTTTTCTCTAACTCGATAGAACGAGTCACGAGCTGTTGAGCTTCCTTTTGCAGACGCTGTACTGCAGAAGCATCTCTGGCACGTACCTCTTCGGTTCGATACCTGAGAGTAGCGGCGATTGAATTGGATGCTCGTTCGAGCTGGTCTACCCTTCTTTCCAGTCTTCTCTGCTGGATTCGGCGAGCAACCAGTTCTCTTCTCTCCTTCAATCGAATCCACCAGTAGATGGCTGAAAGAATGGAGATAAAGCCATCCCATACCATCTTGGGTGAGATACTGAGCGTAATCCACCAGAACAGAACGTGAAGCGGCAATGCAAGTTGGCTATCGACCAGCGCATCCTCCTCGTTTCTTGCCATAATCCAGCACGACTCCACCAGAATTCCAAGGACTAGATACATGAATATGAATTCTACTACCGTGAAACTCATAGATCTCCTCCGATGGTCAGCATCATGGTTTGGGTACAGTCGACTTCTGCATCAATTGACTCTACTCGGACAATTCTTCCGAACTTACTAAGTAGACCAACGCCGATGTGATCGTAAACCTGAAAGAGATATTCGTCCCATGCTGACTGATTCTGGTAATCAGCAAGCCGCAGCTCGCTAGATTCATCGTAATACTCTGTTGCTAGTCTGGTGACTTCTTTCTCAAACTCACTTGCCAAGGGTTTCCAGCCACCATCAGGCTCCATGACAGAGCCGTTATAAACAAGCTCTGATGCGATCTGGTCGACTTGCTGTGTTGCCTCATACTTAATCACCAGATTAACCGAATAGAGACGAGATCCTTCCTTGTACTCTGATGTGCTCCATTTAGCAACTAGTTCCTGGCTAGTTGATGGCCAGTATACGACGTAGGTCCATGGGGCTATCCATTGGATTCCCGGTTTCAGATATTCTGCCGTAAGCACCTTGCCTCCCTGCGTTTGAATTCCAGAATATCCGTCTGGAACCAGACGGATTCCTGCAAGGCCGAACAAGAGAATACTGGCAAGACAAGCATATGCTGCCCACGTGCCGTAATCCACCCTAGTGTCGTTATCGCTCGTAGCACGTGAGTATATGATCAAGCCGATAGTTGCAATGAGCCCTATCGCACATAAATGCAGTAGCATGTTCAAACAACCTCCTACCTGTGAAGTTACAATAAGTTCGTTGATATTCTATGTAATTATTGGTTCCTGGTCAATAAAAATTAGTTAACCAAGAATGATTCAGTAGAGATAGTGCTTCCATCCACCATGATTTCTACTTCGTATGCCCCACTGGCCCATAATTTATCGGACCACAGGATATTAAAGCGGGATAAAGGTAAGTCAAAGAGGATAAACTCTTCCTGTCCTGCAGTGGCGGTGAAGTTATTAACCACTAGGTTTTGTTTTAGATATCTAACCCTAGCTTCTACTCTGGTTCCTGGTTGAGAACCATTAAGGTTGATTTGGGTATAGATATGGTCGGTATTTCTAGCAAATGAGGATTGAGAGGTTTTGATTTGCTTATTGTTTGATAGCTGGCTACCAAAGGCAACCGAGCTGACCTTAGCACTGTTGTTGATGTTATCTGCTTCACTGTCAGTGACTACCTTAAAGAAACGACTATCTACTCGTTTGCCATTTAGGTATACATCAGCTTTATATTCCCCTTGTTCCCAGCCTATCCCCTCTCGATTAATCTGAGAGGCAAAGTAGCTACCAGTTACTGATTTGTCGAAGTTAAAAAGATCCCCATTTCCACGGGTACCATCAAAAGACTGGGTGGCAATAATCCCAGTGTCTAATTTAGACCAAGCTACTTTTACTTCAGTATTAGCGGTAGGGCTCACTACCCTTCCGGAGAGGTAGATGGTTTGGGCACTAGATGGAACGGCTTCGATTTCAGTTTGAACGCGATTATCTGGATTAATTCCCACCCCAATAGCAATGTGATCAACATTACTGGGATTGGAATTACCGCAACTAGCAGCGGTTAGAAAGAGTGCAAGAATTGGAATGAGTTTCCCCGAGCAAAGTTCATAGATTCATCTCCTTAAAGCTTTAATGCGTTCGCTAGTTGGTGGATGGGTAGAAAACAAACTAGCCATCTTTACTTTAGTGAAAGGATTGGCAATAAACAAATGAGCAGTAGCTCGATTAGCCTTTTTAAGGGGAATATGGGCTTGTTCTATTTTCTCTAGGGCAGAGGCAAGGCCTTCTGGGTAACGAGTCAATAAAGAACCAGAAGCATCGGCTAGGAATTCACGTTTTCTAGAAACTGCTAATTGAATAAGTTGGGCAAATAGTGGGGAGAGAATGATAAAGACCAAGGCTAAAATTGCCATTGGGTTGTTCTTATGATTCTCACCAGATGATCTAAATAAATTAGTGCGAACAAACATATCACCAAGCAAGGTGATAGCACCCACTAGGGTAACTACAATAGTGGATAGCAGAATGTCATAGTTTTTGACATGAGAGAGTTCGTGGGCGATAACACCTTCCATCTCACTTTTATCCAATAGGGTCATTAGGCCAGTGGTGACGGTGACAGTTGCATGCTTTGGATCTCTGCCAGTGGCGAAGGCGTTTGGTGATGGATCATCTATTACATAAACTCTGGGGGCAGGAAGACCTGCGGTGATAGCCAAGTTATCTACTAGGTTTATTAATTGTCGTTCTTCGATGTGAACGTCTTTTTTTGCAGGTCTAGCACCAGTTGCTCGCAGGGCAATGGAATCACTGTAAAAGTAACTAAACCAATTCATGAACACACTAAAGATGACTGCAAACCACAAAATAGATTGGTCATTGAGATAGTAACTAAGAGAAAGGCCTAACAGGACAAAGAAGGTGAAAAATATCACCATCAGAAAGATAGTCCGATTGCGATTAGCTGCAATGTGGTTGTACATCCTTAGTTAATTACTGTTGGTCCTGGTCTTCTTGCATTGGTTCAGGTTCCATGGCCGGCTTTTCTTCAGCTGGCATTTGATTGTGCATTGGAGCAGCTGGAGTGTTGGTGGAGAAATCAACGTTTGGAACTTCCTTTTCCTTGATGTCTTCTAGTTCAAAGAGTTCACGCTTGGTGAAGTTGAATTGAGCTGCAAACATGTTGGTTGGGAAGGTTTCACGACGAATGTTGTAGTCGCGAACGTTGGTGTTGTAGAAACGACGAGCTGCCATGACTTTGTTTTCAGTATCGGAAAGTTCTTCCTGCAAGGCTAAGAAGTTTTGGTTAGCTTTAAGCTCTGGGTAGTTTTCGGCAACTGCGAAGAGACTACGAAGGGTAGAGCTAAGCATGTTTTCGGCTTGAGCTTTTTGTTGCATGTCACCTTGTCCTGCAGCAACTGCGTTGCTACGAGCTTCGGTTACGCGAGTGAAGAGATCGTTTTCATGTTGAGCATAACCCTTAACAGTGTTTACCAAGTTAGGGATTAGGTCGTGACGACGCTTTAATTGAACATCAATAT
Source organism: Patescibacteria group bacterium (assembly GCA_041389145.1). Taxonomy (GTDB): domain Bacteria; phylum Patescibacteriota; class Kazan-3B-28; order Kazan-3B-28; family Kazan-3B-28; genus JAWKSK01. The sequence goes on from JAWKSK010000001.1 coordinate 145,401, forward strand.
CGGAAGCGGATTCATCGACCCGGTTCTTAAGAATTACTAGGCTATTGAACATGCTGATTAGCCAGATGGCAATCAAGGCTACGATGATTAAGAAGATCCACATAATTTTGCTTTATTAGTCAGTAAAATACGCCGGTATTATATTCCTTTTCAGCTTAAAAAGCTAGTTTGCAAGCTTGAAAGCAACCGGTAACAACAAAATCTTACGCAACTCACTAAAAGTAAGGGCATAACCCCATTCATTTTTCCACCAGCCATTCTTGCGCCAGGCAGAATCAGTGGCTGAGTGGTTGATAATGGTAACATCTGAACCTAGGTATTTTCTGAAGGTGAGATAGGCACGTTTCTGATGGTATGGAGAGGTGACGAGGATAATGGATTTGAGATTGTATTGGTCGGCAATTTCTTGCACAAAGATAGCGTTACCAAAGGTATCTTTGGCTTGTTCTTCTACTACAATATCCGCCTCATCTGCGCCTAAGCTAATAGCAATTTGTTTCATCGCCTCAGCGTTTGAGACTCCTTCATCTCGGGCAGCACCTGAGAAGATTAGTAGAGGTGCGTAACCATCATGGTAGAGCTTTACTGCTTCTTTGGTACGTTCAGTGGTTTCTCCCCCGCTGATGGCAACGATAGCATCAGCTTTGGCAAGTTCATCTTGAGGAGATAGATAAAATCCGACACCAAGAGTGGCGGTTAAGTAGATGATAATAATAGCCCCCAGCAGTCTAAGAATCCACTTCATGACAACTGCTTTATGGAAGTTTTAGTTCGTCGCCAACATTGAGGCTATATGGAGGTTTGAGATCGTTGAATTCGGCTAGTTCCTTCCAATCTAGGTTAAGTTCACCAGCAATAATGGAAAGGGTATCCCCTGGTTTGACGATGTAAGTACCAGAGCTTTTGAAAGTAACTGCTTCACCAGTTTGGCCGGTAGCATCGGTTTCAACTGGTTCTGGTTTTACACTGTCGTTACTTGGGTTGATGATACCAATTGGTTTTACAAACATAGTGAATAACATCCCTCTAAAGGCAAAAGCGGTGAAGAATAACCCCAGGAGAATGGAATAGAGAACGATAGTAGAAAAGGGATCCTGGCGGAATCTCCGCTTCATTCTGTACCCATATCTTCTAGCTCGATGTTGCATTCTTGTCATATTGACTATTATACCTGATTCTCATAGTATTCAACTGGATTTTTGGTACAGTCTCGAAGAGAACATCCGTGACACACGTGTCACATTCCTCCACCTGACTATAGTAACGAATCAAGAACCCGCATCGCTTTGGCTGTAGGCGGGGACAGTACCTTAGTACCAACAATCCATTCCTCACCCCTTTCGGGGGGTGGGGTTTTTCTTTTATCAATAAAACTCCTTTGCAGGAGCTTTATTATTGGTGGGTAGGGCGGGACTCGAACCCGCAAGCCATATTACTGGCAAGAGATTTTAAGTCTCTCGTGTATACCAATTCCACCACCTACCCAAATTGTTACTTTATTTTTGCCAGAACAGTATCTATGTTCTGATGCAATTGTTCAAGTGTTGAATCGTTTTCGATAGTATAATCTGCAAGCGGTAAAATGTCATCTATACGTTGTCCGGTGGCAGCACCTTTGCGAGTGATTTGTTCTTGAACTTGGAATTGCTGAAAAGTCATCTCTGCTTCGTTGCCACGGGCTCTTTCTAATGCACGTTGATACCGAAGCATTACAGGCGCATCTACAGCAATGAGCACAAAGTTATCTGCTTGCTTGAATGGTTCTAGTTCGGCAGGATTTCTAAGACTGGTAACGATTAAGTTTTGACCTCTATATTTTTCTACGCCAAGAGTGGAAATATATTCATTTCCGTGCTTGTTACGAAGTTCAATGGCAATCTTGTTTAGGGTTTCGTTATTAGTATCTTGTCCCCTACTCTTGGCAATTTCTCGGAGTTGATCTGAAAGCGAAAAAGTTGGCCACCCAGTTTGGTCTACAAGGTATTTTGCGACTGTATCTTTTCCAGAATTAGCAGTACCTACAACACCGATGATCATGTAGGTATTATAAACAATCCATTTAGAAAATCCTAAATGGTGATTGGTGGGCGAGAGAGGATTTGAACCTCCACGGGATTAACTCCCACTGCGACCTGAACGCAGCGCGTCTACCGTTCCGCCACCCGCCCAGGGTATTGGAGGCGCAAGGCGGAATTGAACCGCCGTACGGGGTTTTGCAGACCCCTGCCTAACCACTCGGCCATTGCGCCAGAAGCTAGAAGAAGTTCTAGCTCTTTATACTTTAGAATAGATTGAGTTTAGTTGGAAACAGGGACCTTAGGAATAGCTTTAAAATCCTGTTCCGAACGACTGTCAGTAGGACCAGTTTGGCCTTGGTATTTACCAACTCCGGGAGTTCCGTATGGACGCTCTGCGGGTTCGGTTAAGGCATGGAATGACAGCTGACCAATCCGCATGCCAGGATACAGTCTAATAGGGAGATTAGCAATATCGCTCATCTCAAGAGTGATCTGTCCGGAAAAGCCTGGGTCAATGTAGCCAGCGGTGGCATGAACAATGAGTCCAAGGCGACCAAGGGAGCTCTTCCCTTCTAAACGAGCTACAGTGTCGGCTGGGAGAGTGACATGTTCTAATGTAGTACCGAGCAAGAATTCACCTGGATGAATCACAATTCCCTCTTCTCCGACTTTAATTTCTTCGCTCAGATGATCCATGGTCTTTGGATCGATACAGGTGGAGGTATGATTTCTAAAGATTCGGAAGGTATCTCCGAGTCTGACGTCGATACTAGAAGGCTGAACTAGCTCTTCTGAGTATGGGAGAATCTTAATATCACCATTGGCGATAGCTCTTTTAATCGAACGATCCGAGAATACTGACATAGGTTTGGTTGATTAATGGTTTAATATCTCCCCCGTATTTAGAAATATTGTAGCACGAAAAAACACCCGGGTGGGTGTTTGAGCTGGAGCGGCAGACCGGACTCAAACCGGCGACCTCTTCCTTGGCAAGGAAGCGTTCTATCAGCTGAACTACTGCCGCATAAATAAATGCCACCATATAGTAGCGGTTATTGGTTCCTAGTTCAACTATTTTTACTTGGTCTTGCGCTTGGCCCGAGCAGTCTTCTTGGTGGTCTTTTTAGCAGGAAGACGGTCTAAGATTTCACGAAGTTGTTTTTGCTCAATGCGGGACAACATGAGTTGAAGGTCTTCAATCTCTTGCTTGGCTTCACGGTTTACTTTGAAGTCGGCTTCGGCATGAACACGGTCACGTTCTGACTGACGGTTTTGAGCCATCATAATGATTGGCGCAGTGTAGGCAGCTTGGACAGAGAATAAGAGGTTTAAGAGAATAAATGGATATGGATCCCAGTGCTGCCAGGCACCATAGATATTTGCCAATACCCACAGAGCAACAATAATACTCTGCCAAATGATAAATCTCCAGGAACCAAGTAATCCAGTTACTGTATCGGCTAGTTTTTGTCCTTGAGTACGAGAATCACGTCGGCGTTGGTACCAGTTGGTACTCCACTGCCAGGCTTCTTCCCATGTGGATTGGTCTTTGGTTTTTCGCTTTGCCATTTACATATATTATAGCACATATAATGTGATTTGTCAATGCATAAAGAAAAACACCTGACGGTGTCTTCTTGGTGCCGAGGGACAGGATCGAACTGTCGACACCGCGCTCTTCAGGCGCGTGCTCTACCACTGAGCTACCTCGGCTAATTTGTAATGGTGGGTGCGGAGGGACTCGAACCCCCGACACCTTGGATGTAAACCAAGTGCTCTAACCAACTGAGCTACGCACCCATTATTGTGAATTGACGACTAGCTGAAATTACCATTTTTTAGGCCTACTAGGCAAGCACAAAGAGTATTTTCTTCTGTTTTTTAATACAACTGAAAGTATCAGGTTTTATTTCGCATAAGCTTATCTATCTTGAGATAGAGAGGCTTATAGAGGTCAGTCCTGATATCAATTTTGAGTTCGTCTTTATCGATTCGGTTTACAAAGGTAACTGGAGCACCTTTGATAGTGGCCAAGGGTTGTTGTTGACTACCTTCTCCCATAGTGATGTTGGTAGCGGTAGCTAGACCATCGGTGAGATTAATTTGTGAAGAATGGAATTGTCGATCAAATATATCTTTTCCACCTCGGTAGTCCTCTACCCCTTTAAATCCTGCGTACCCAATACCAACTCCCATTCCACCTGTACGAAGCGGGAAGGTACGTGTGTCGGTAATAATTACCCCGAGTTTTTAAGCTTGAACTTGCCCATCAGCTGTCGGCGAAGGCGACTAGCTGATCTAAACTATCCTTAGAAGCATGATGATTTACCGTCTTCTGAATTAGATTCATCGATACCAGCAGATGACATAACCATTCCATCTTTTACGGTAAGCCAAACATATTTGGTAGGGATGACGATATCACTTTCCTTGTAGATGAGGTCTATTTTGCTTTGAACGGTTAGCTTAGGAGCAGTTCTTTTCTCGGCGAGAGCAACTATTTTTGAAGTAACTACTACGATTGATTCTTCTGGTAGTTCTTTGATGTATTCACAGACAAAGTCGAAGAGATTCTCTCCTTCTTTAAAGATTCTAGTTTTGATTGGTATAACTAACATTTGTAGTTTAGTTATATCAAAAAGTATCCATACAAGGATACCTTTGGTGGGCGCGGAGAGACTCGAACTCTCACGCCTTGCGGCACACGGCCCTTAACCGTGCGTGTATACCAGTTTCACCACGCGCCCTTATTGTTCTGGTTGTGCCTCGGTATCTTCTACTACCGGTTCAGGATCTGGCATGGCAGTACGCTTGGTTCTGACATACCACTGTTCGATAGTAGCAAATCTATCGGAAAGTGAGGAGAGATTTATCTGATCCGTTACTCCCTTTAGTTTGGAATCTACTATATAGGTATAACGCGGAGTATACAAGAGGATAGCCGGAACCAATTGGGCAAAGGCATCCTGGAAGCGATGATAGGCTCCAATTGACTGATTCACAGTGGCAGATAGTCTAGCCGATTCTAGGTTGTTATCGATGTCTTTATCTATGGTTACAGCTAGGGCTAGGCCCGGATCAGTGATTTGGCTACTATGCCAGTAGACATACGGGTCGGAGTTACCACCGAGGTCCTGTCCAAACAAAAGTGCATCGTAGTTACGAGGACGAACGATGTCTTTGATGAAGCCGGCAGTTTCGACTTCGTTAAGTTCGACCTGGGCTCCAAGAATGGTCCAGTTGTGAACTAATAGTTTAGCAATGGCACTGAGCTTGGCATCCTGACGAGTAGCGAGTGTAAAGCTGAGACGAACGTTATCTTTTTCTAGGATTCCATCACCATCTACGTCAGCCCAACCGGCGTTTTTAAGGATAGTAGCTGCTTGGTTTAAGTTGAAGTCATATTTTTTAACATTGTCCTTATGTCCCCAGAATCCAGGCAGGATTGGTGAGTCAACAACATCGGCATGATTGTTTTCAACCTGCTCAACGATTTCTAACTTGTTAGTGGCATAGGCTAAGGCCTGGCGGACAGTGTTGTCCTTTAAGGCTTGGTTATCCCCTAGTTGGTTGAAGAAGATAGCACGGTATTGGGGAAGTTGGTAGTTAAACTGCTGATCCCCAGCAATACCAGCTGCGATGGTAGGTTCTTCTAATAAACCGGCAGCGGAAATAGCACGGTTTTTGAATGCAGTTTGGAGCGTACGTTCGTTTTCATAGAAATAGAAAACAACCTTATCCAAGTGAGGTTTAGTGCCGTAGTAGTTATTGTATTTTTTAAGAGTAACCGATTGATTACTAATCCCTCCGTCATATTGAAATGGTCCGGTACCGATAATGGCAGCTGGACGATAGAAGGAGGTAAAGTCACGAACAGCTACCTGACGGTAGATATGTTCTGGAATGATGCCAATATCTAAATCGTATAAGAAGAAGCTAGAAGGTGCTGGCAGAGTGAACTGAACGGTGTGTTCATCTAGGCGTTCTACGGTAACCCCTTGGAAGTTGGACTTGAGGACTCCGGTGTAGTCGTTGTTTTGCAACACGTTGAAGGTGTAGACCACATCATCAGCAGTAAAGTCCTGACCATCATGCCATTTAACATCAGGACGGAGGTTAAAGATGTAGGTCTTATCCCCATTGGCTAAATTCCAACTTGCTGCCAAGTCGGGCATTACCTCACGAGCAGGACTGACCTTAACCAGGCCTGAGAAGACTAAGCGAGAGATATCTAGATCGACCTGGTTAGTACCAGCTAATACTGGGTTAATGTAGCGAGGAGCTCCAACTACACCTTCGATATGGACACCACCGTCAGCAGCTATGATTGCTGTATTTTGATTCTTAATCCCAGTAAGTTGGGCGGTGCTAACTAAAATAGCCAGGATTAGAATACTGACGATTCCCCGTTCAATATTAGTGAATTTGTGAAAGAATCCTGCAAACCAGAGTCTGAGATGTTCAGACCGTGCTTGCATTCCGGTTAAGGCAGTTAGAGCCTTAGGGCCAGATTCTTCAACTTTTTGTCGTTTAACGATACGAATAGTCGCGATTCGTTAGATAACAGTAATTAAGCGCTTCCTAGACGAAAAGGAGAGCGTATGCGAGTGCCACAAAAATAACAGCTAAGACAATGGTGATGATGAACAATGTCTTTTCTGACCCCCGACGAGAACCATAGAACACATTTCCCCCACCAAAGGCCTCACCTAATGAGGCGCTTTTTGATTGGAGCAAGATAGCGGCTACCAAGAGAGCTCCAACGATTAATTGAATGATAATTAGAATTTTTTGCACGTAGATTTTGTGACTTAAAAATAACTCTGCAATACTAGCAATTTTATCTGGCAAAGTAAAGGTGTGTAAGGTTTAAGGATGCTAATTATTTTTGACAATTAAGGCCAGATTCAGGTATAGTGTGAAAGCATTTTTGGGGTGCTGTATTAGTACTTCAAGCATTACAACTATGAGTAAAACAAGATCTGATTTTGCCGATTTCGCTAACCCGGACACAATCCTAGGTAAAGGAATCGAGATTAAGGGTCAAATGTCGACTCAAGGTGACGTTCAAGTGAATGGTGCCTTTAGTGGAAAAATCACAACTAATGGAGATGTCGTCGTTGGCGAACATGCTTTTGTCGATGCTGATATTAGTGGTGAAAACGTCTATGTGGCCGGTGAAGTAGAAGGAGATATCCATGCCATGGATAAGATCCATATCTTAGAAACCGGACGTGTAAATGGAAATGTGACCTCATCCGCATTAGAAATAGAAGCTGGTGGTATCCTTAAGGGTAGTAGCACCATGCGAGATGTAGAGGAAGCAGTTCCCGAGATAGATCCGACATTTGAAGTGGAAGAAACACAAAGTGACAAGGACAAGAAGTCGGACAGCAAATAGACTATGTACTTGTTTTTAGTTAATCCAGAAGCTGGTGGTAAAAAATTCTCCAAGATCGAGAAAAGATTTGTGGGGCTTTTAGATAAGTTAAAGATCAAGCACAAGATTGTGATGATCGAAAACTTAGCAGATATTCCACAAATTCTAGATGAGAACGTAAACACTAGAACAGAAGGTGTAGCCATTGTAGGAGGAAATGCCACGGTCAATGCGGTAATTAACGCAGTGGTATCAGAAAATACCCCAATCGCTATTGTGCCATTAAGTAAAACTAATCACCTGGCTACTAGCCTGGGGATTCATAGATGGGAGCAAGCCCTGTCGGCAATTGCTAATCCAAATCTAATTGATGTGAGATTAGGTAAAGTTGGTAGCCACTACTTTATTGGTAGCGCAGAAATTGCTTCTCATCAGAATATTATTGAAAAGTATCTGAATAAATCTAATCCCTTAATGAAATTCTTGGGGATTAGACAGAGCGTGCCTTCTACCCAGATGGCAGTAGATATGGATATTACTCTAGACCAACAGATGACCATTAAAGGACCCGTGCATGGGATTAGAGTGGATCTGGTATCTGATAAAGATAAGAAGCTACGGGTAGAGATTTTAGCCCATGATGATAACAAGGTAGCAAAAACCGTAATCATGGCAGATGAACTAGAAGCAGAGAGTGAGAAGAAAATGCCAGTGGTAATCGGTAATGAAACCATTACCCATACCCCGGTTGAGATTAAAGGAGTGAGCAAGCACATTAAGCTGATCTCCCCTGCTCCTAAAAAGGAAGATAAGAAAACTAAGAAATAAACCTGGTATATCTAATAACTTCTGGTATATTTGGGGCGTAAAAGATGCCAAGACCTACTAAGAAATTCACACACAAGAGAGAGCCAAGAACCCGAATCAATATGATGATTACTGCTTCGGAGGTATTTTTAATTGGTGCAGATGGTAAACCAGTAGGTAATGTTTCCCTCAGAGATGCCCTGGCAGCTGCCAGAGAGGCAGAATTAGACTTGGTAGAGATTTCTCCTAATGCCAAACCTCCTGTGGTTAAGGTGTTGGACTTTGGAAAGTATAAGTACGAACAAACCAAGGCTAAATCCCGCCAAAAGGCTAATAGTAAGGAGTCTGAGGTAAAAGAAGTTCGCCTGGGAGTTAGAATTGGAGACCATGATTTAGAGGTTAAAGCGAAGATGGCAGAACGCTTCTTAAAGGATAAAAACAAGGTAAAAGCCTCCTTAGTCTTCAAAGGAAGAGAGATCGTCCACAAGGCCTTAGGAGAGGAAGTATTGATAAACTTTGTTGACAGATTAAAGGATATCGCTAAAATGGAACAAGCTCCCACTCAACAGGGTCGGAGTATGTATATAGTATTAGCTCCTACAAAGCATTAATGCCTAAGATTAAGACACACAAAACAGCCAGCAAAAGAGTGATGGTTACCGCCAGTGGCACTTTGCGTAGGAGAAAGGCTGGTCAATCTCATAAGCTTACCAAGAAAACTGCAGCTCAGAAGCGCAATAACAGCAGAGTCGTAAGCGTAGCTAAGGCAGACGTGAAGAGACTTCGCAGATTGATCGCTAAATAATTTGAATTTCTAAAATGGCCCGAATTAAAAGAGGACAAGTAGTACGTCGTAGACACAAGAAAGTATTAGCACAGACTAAGGGTTTTCGTGGTTTACGCCACTCTAACTACAAGCGTGCTAAGGAAGCTTTAATGCACGCTCTGTCCTATGCTTACCGTGACAGACGTAATAAGAAGCGTAGCTTTAGAGGCCTGTGGATCACTCGTATCAACTCAGCCCTAACCGAAATGGATATGAGCTACAACAAGTTCATGAAGGCAGCCAAAGATAAGAACATGCAGATCGATAGAAAGGTATTATCCCAGCTCGCCATCCAGCAGCCAGAAATGTTTAAGGCAGTTGTAGAACAAACCACTAAGTAAATTAAAAACACCTAGCAGAGATGCTGGGTGTTTTAGTTTGTGATTGCTGAGCCAAACAGTTGATCAGCTAGCAACTTATCATCATATAGTTGCTTGGTTTTTTGATTAAGATCTCCATCAATTCCAAGAGATGAAGATGTGCGGAGAGTAGATTTGAGCCAAGCACTGTCACCAGATTGTTTAAATACTCGAAGACTGTATTGATTGGATACAGAAATGTTAGGGGTGTATTTAAGAGTTACATCATGGGTTTGACTAGGTTGGGTGGTGATCCATAATCCAAAGACTGTTTTGCCTTCGTCTTCGTAGGTTTCAATGGTAGTGCCATCATCTTGGCCAGTTGCGACATTTAGTTTACTTCCAAGCGGGGTATAGATGCGGACATAGTCCTTGTTTGGCCCATCTGGGAAGGTATCGGTGCCTTGGTGGGTGTAGGAAAGGGTAAGAGTGGTTTCGGCTTCACCAGTTGCGTTAACACTAACGTAGTGCGAAATACGACTAGCTAATTTACCACTACTTTTACGACCGCCAAGGTTGGATCTAATCACTCCCAAGAAGTCTTGATTAGGGGCAAGGATTGGCATAGTCCCGGAGTAACCAAGAGTGGTGATAGCACCTGCAAGCTTGGTGTTGCGGGTGTAGATCATAATCTCTTTAGAGTTTAAGAGATTAACCAATATCTCATTTACTTGAGATAGTTCACTAGCTGGAAGAGAGAGAAGTCGGTCCAACATAATTGGTGCTAGCTCCCCTAATATTTCTTTAGGATTATCGGTTTTGTTATCGATGAATTGAGTGTATTCCTGGGTGAGATCGACAAAGTTATTAGCGGTAACTACCTCCCCTTTTCCAGGAAGTTCAATAGGACCAGTGATAGCAAGTAGGTTTTGCATTAAGCGAGGATTTATGGCAATGATGCCATCTAAGGTTCCCCCACCTCCTTCTTCATAGAGTTGTTGGAAGGTCTGTGCGCTAGTTGGGAAATCTGGATACCAGTTAGAGTCCCTGGTGCCAAAGGTTCCGGTTTGAGAGATGGTTCTAAGTGGGGCTGGGATTTCTAGACTAGGACGTGGGTTTTGACCATCAATACGTTGGGTAATATCTAGGCGAATGTCTTCGATTTGGCCTTTGTATAGTTTGACCACGGTAAAGCTACCGATAAATCCTCCGGTGGCACGTAGTTCGTTGTTGTTTTGGTTGAGCAGTAAGTACTGTCTTGGATTGTTAAAACCAAGGGCGTCTGGAAGTTCTTGAGCAAGAGTGCCTAGTACTGAAGTAGCTTGTTGGAGGGTGGCGGTTTTGACCTGGGCCTGGATGACTGCCTGCTGATAGCCTGGATCTATCTTATCTGGATCAATGCTAGCTAGCAGTGCATTGGCTTTAGTGATTTTACCAACAGCCCGATCTAATTGCTGGCTGCTATTAGATAGCAGCCAGACTACTTGTCCCGGAACTTCAGTGGCAGATACTGATTGGGTGCCAAGTGAGTTGAAGTATTGAAAAGTTGGATGCATCGCTACTACCAATTCCTTCCCACCCTGGGAAAGATTGAGTCCAGCATCGATTAGTTTGGTACCAGTAATTATCTGGAAATCATCACTGTAGAGCCCTGAGAGGTAGAGGTTGGATTGACCAAGGGATAATAATTCTTGTTGAGCTTGAGTGAAGACATTTTCGGCTGCAGTAAAGTTGTCAGTTGCTTTTTGGAAGTCTTGTTCAGCCAAGAATCCTGCAGCTGCTTCAAGCTTTGCAACACCACGATTGGCCAACTCTGTAATACCACTCCGCATCTGGCTAGCCTGGGCATACACCCCAAAGCCACCGATGTAGAGCAGAACCACAGCTAGAGAAATTCCCATGGCTTTTAAGACTGCAGTGGCAGAAACAGCTGGTCGGGTGTGGATTACGGCTGCAGCTTGGGTTTGGCGATTGCCAAAAGACATATCTAAGATACCGTCATTGGTTTGTTCGATTTGTGATTCAGAAATGGAGTAATGTACTCGGGATGGAGCGGGTTGTGGTCGATCTAAAACCGCTGTATCGGATGATACAGTTTTTTGACCATAAGCGACTCGGGCTTTGGTTTTGGGCTTTACGTAGTAGTAGGTTTTAGCGGGCATGAATAGAAGCTGCGTAGGTTAGCAACTCCAAGGTTTTTTTGGCTGCAGTATCCCAACTAAGCTGTTTAGCACGAGCCAGACCGGCTGTGGTAAGGCTGGTGCGAAGCTTAGGTTCGGTTAATAAGCGTGTGATTTCCCGAGCCAACTTCTGATGATCAAAGGTATCAAAAACAAGTGCGGCACCCCCAGCCACTTCCGGTAAGGAAGAGTTATTGGCAACAATGACTGGTGTTTGGGTAGCAAAGGCTTCTAATACCATAAGACCAAATCCTTCATAGACGGAAGGGAAGACAAAGGCTTGGGCCCCCTGGAGTAGTGCAATTTTTTCGGTCTCGGTTACGGGACCGGTGAAGATAACACTAGATGTTAAATTAAGTTGCGCAATTAGATCTTTCACCTCGGTAAATAACCAGCTTTTTTGACCGGAAATTACCAACTTTATTGTATCAGACTTACTCTGATTAATAATGTGTAATGCTCGAATTAAAGTGCTTAAGTTCTTACGTGGTTCGAGACTACCGACAAAGTAGAGGTAATTTGAATCAATATTAAACTTTGTTTTTACTTCAGGAAGGAGTTTGGAATGGTCTTTAAAGTACGAGGCGTCTACACCTTCATGAACTACTCTAACCTGACTAGGGCTGGCGGGGGTTAGGCGCAGAATGTCGCACTTAGTACTGTGTGATACGGCGATTGCGATATCTGAAGTTCTGATTTCATATCCATAAGACATTTGCCATTGCCAGATCCGAGAACTACGCGTAAAGAACTCAGGATGAATCATGAAGATGAGGTCATGCACAGTAGTAACCTTGGCACATTTAGAACTAAGCGGTAGGAGCATTGGTGAGGGCATAAACATGACATCCAGCCCACCACATACAATGTCTGCCTTAGGCCAGTTGAGTGGCTTGAATGCAGCGTGCAAAAGAATTGGTAGGTTTGGCCATTTGAGGGTTTTGACCTCTACATTTTTTTGAGTCAAAAAGGGATAGGTTTGGGTTAATTTATCAAATAGTTGATCGTGATCTTTGTACGATACGTAAAATAATACATATTTATTCACCTGATCGTGTAAGAGGAGGTGTTTTAAAATATGCAGCTGGTACTGCTCTACCCCACTGATTTTGCCCGTGAGTAGGCCTCTAATATCGATACCAATTCTAAGTGGTTTTGCCATGGAGAGATGCGCGATGCTTAGCTAGTTGTTCGATAACTGTGTTTTTAATTTGGGACTTGAAGTTCTGATCAGAAAATATCTGAGCTCTGGCTCGTGAGGCTTCTGGAGTGAAGCTGGTTTGTTCAAAGCGATGAATGGCATCAATCAGTGCTTGTGGTGTTTGTTCGTAGAACAAAATACCGGTCTGACCATCTACCACACTCTCCCCTCCACCACCGACGCCATAGGCAATAACTGGCTTACCAGCAGCCATGGCTTCAACTGGAACAATGCCAAAGTCCTCTTCCTGCGGGAAGATGAGAGCTTTGCAGTTAAGCATCTGTTCGGTGACTTGTGCATCGGTGAGATTACCGAGGAAGTTAATATTGGATGAGGTAGCAAGCTTTTTGAGACGATCAAGTTCAGGACCAGTTCCGACAATGTGTAGCGGCTTATCTAACTGATTGAAAGCAGTGACTGCCAGGTCTGAACGCTTGTAGGCAATTTGGCGACCAACAATTAGATAGTAGTCACCATTGCCTGGTTGGCCAGCGAACCGATCGAAATTAACGGGTGGATTGATAACCAAACTATCCCGTCTGTAGTATTTGGAAATACGGGCCTGAGTGGTTTTAGAGTTGGCGATGTAGAAATCAACTCGCTGGGCAGCAACAGCGTCCCATTGACGAAGACGGTGAATAATTGCGGGAACAAATAGCTTAATGATGGGATCTAATAGTCCGTATTCTGATCGCTTGAGATATTCATGGTAGTGACTCCAAAAATATCTGGTAGGAGTGTGGCAGTAACAAATATGAAGGGTTTCTGGTTTGGTAATTACCCCCTTTGCTTCTGCGCTAGCAGAACTGATAACCAGATCGTATTCATCTAGGTTAAGCGACTCTACTGCTTGGGGACGAGCCCAAATGTAGATTTGGTGCTTGAACTTTAAAGGCCACCGTTGGAGGTAGCTGGTAATTACTTTTCTATCTTTAAGTTCGGGAAAATTTTCTGCCTTATAAACAGTGGTAAAGATATCTGACTGTGGGAATAGTTCAGTCAAAGAAAGTACAACACGTTCGGCGCCGCCCCGACTGGTAAGCCAGTCAGCAACAATTGCAACTTTGAGCTGAGATATATCTTGCATGATTATTTTCCGGTTCTGGTGAAGATAGCCTTAAAGGTTAATAAGATAATTTTAACATCTAACCACAGTGACCAGTTCTCAATGTAATAGGTGTCTAAGCGAATGTACTCATCGAAGGTTACATCGTTACGTCCAGATACCTGCCACATTCCAGTAACACCTGGTTTGATTAACAATCTACGCTTAGCCGCATCCTCATATTGTGCGACTTCGTTTGGTAAAGCTGGGCGAGGACCAACCAGGCTCATATTCCCGATGAAAACATTAAATAACTGAGGCAATTCATCGAGACTAGTTTTGCGGATGAAGCGTCCAACCTTGGTTACACGTGGATCGTTTTCCATCTTAAACATTGGGCCATCGGCTTCATTACTCTCTTTGCGAAGTTTTTCTAACATGGCATCAGCTTTCTTCCCTCCATATCCTGCACCTGTAGAAAATTCTGTTTTCATGCTTCGGAATTTGTAGAAGGTAAAGTTAGCACCTAGCTCCCCTACTCGTTCTTGAGCAAAGAAGATTGGTCCCTTGGAATCTAGTTTTACAGCGATAGCAACCAATAGCATGATTGGGCTTAATACAATTAGCCCAATGGTAGTGAGGATTAAATCAAATAATCTTTTTACTACCCTCCCCCAACCTACTAATGGAGTTGGAGAAAGTTCGATTAAAGGGTATCCATTTACTGTGTCTACTTCCATGCGGGAAGCATAGACTCCGACTAAACTTGGTACATATTGGAAGGCAATTCCACGATCTTCACACCAGCGAATGAGTTTTACCATTTCAGATGCCTCTGGTTCATATCCGACCAGAACTCTTGTGAGGTGATGGTATGAATTGAGTTTTGTGAAGTTAATGGTTGGAATAGTATCCACAATTCTTAGTGCAGGCTTGAATCTAGAATAATATTCTCCGAGTTGTTCGGAAGTAGATTTGTTTCCAATGATAACCATTCGATCGGTTCCAATCCCATAGTTTTGAAACCAGTTTTTGATTTCTTCCAAGAAGGCCCTTCCGGCCAAAACCAGAACAATGGAAAGTGGCAGGATATAGACAATGGTTAGGCGGGACAAGAAATAACTACGAGTTAAAAACAAAGCAACGATGAAAAGTGCTAGAGCAACAGTACTGCCTAAAATTACCTTACCGGTGAGTTCCCATCCATTTCTAAATCCTCTGAAACGATACAGACCAATTGATAAAAAGACTGCTACCCAAATGAGTGGTGAATAGATGGCATAGGTTAAGTATTCTGCGAACGGATAGATATAAATATCTCCTGCAGGAAAGAATTTAACCTTTAAGGTATATGCCAAAATAAAGCTGGCGAGCACCATCAGGTAGTCCAACGGCAATAACAGAAGGGTAAAAATTTGTCTGAATTGCTTCATATATTAGTACTAGGATTATATGCTTTTTTCGCTTCCAGAGCAAATTAAAATACACCCGGGACCGTGAAGTCCCGAGTGTGCTTGTTAATACCCTCCGCTCGGTTTAATAAGGAGGGTGAGACGGAATTGTGGATAATTGCTAGTGACGTGCGGAACGGGCCTGATACCGACGCGGACGGGTTGCCCTAAAGCAGACGGATCCTGGGGAATGGTGTCGCGCTGGTAGTGCTGGAGAGCTGCGTCTCGTATGAAGTGCCAGTAGCCCCCGACACCGGGAAGTCCGGATTAGTGCGGGCCTGTGCGCAATAACTGGAAATCCCATCAAGACAATACCAATAGCAATTAAACGAGTCATAAATTCACCACCCATGTGAAGATTACTCATTGCAACCAAGGTGCTGCGTGTCAGCGAACTGACATTTAAATGTATAACAAAATACCCCTGAAATAAAACAGAGGTATTTTGTTACTTCTTGTAAGCTATAAGCCGGATTCTGTAATCTTCGACTATCTATCTTGGATCTACATTGCTGCAGACCTCATGCGTTGGGACCTTCTAATACCTGTTTCAAACTTACGACATTGATATTAGTTGGCCCACCCAACTTGCACCGGAAAGGGTTTACCAGAACATCTGTCTCACGACAGAGTCGAATCGGTAGCTTGGAAGCTCGAGAATGGATTTGCACCCATTTTTGAACACATAACATCCGATAACTTTTCACCTTTTGAGATTGCTCTCTAGTATTGTCTCTGTGGCACTTTCCCTAAGCTTACGCTCGGTCGCCGTTAGCGACTTTCCAAGTTTGAAATGGTGTCCGGACTTTCCTCTAGCGAGTACCTCGCCAGCAGTCGAACGCCTACAAGAAGTGTGTATATTATATGCTCTAGGTCTGTATTAATCAAGAGTTATCTTGACTATCCCCTGTTTTTATGTTATAATAGAATTGAAATGCAAAACAAACCAAAGCCATTTATCATTGGTATCGCCGGAGGAACTGGATCCGGTAAAACTACAATAGCGAAAGATATTCAGGCAGCTGACCCGAATAATATTGTAATTATCTCTCATGACAACTGGTACAAGGATCGCAGCGATGTACCGTTGGCTGAAAGAAAGAAGTTAAACTATGACGAACCTGCAGCTATTGATGAAGAGTTGTTTTTCAAGCAGGTGTCTGATTTGAAGAATGGGTTAGCTATTGAAATGCCAGAGTATGATTTCTCTGACCACACCAGAAAGCCAGAGGCAAAACACATTGAAGCTAAACCAATTATTATCATTGAAGGAATCTTAATCCTCACCGACCCAAGAATTAGAGATTTACTGGATCTTTCTATCTTTATTGATTTAGATGCGGATATTCGTTTAGCTCGTAGGCTAAAACGAGATGTGGGTGAAAGAGATAGAACTTTTGAAGAATCTATTAATCAATATCTGATTTCTGCTCAACCGATGTATGACAAATACGTTGAACCGGGTAAGGATGAAGCAGATATGATTATTAGAAACGAAGGGACTTTTGAAGACTTAAGCGCAGCGCTTGATACTGTAAAGGCTAGGGTTGCAGACGTATTGGGTAAATGTGGGCTCTAACCATTGCTTTTTCCCCTGTTTTGAGCTTTAATTTGGGTACGCAAATAAGGGCGATTAGCTCAGTTGGCTAGAGCGCATCATTGACGTTGATGAGGTCACTGGTTCGAATCCAGTATCGCCCACCATTGAGAACTACTCTTATGAGTAGTTTTTTATATATAGAAAATCCTGTCTTGGTCTGGTAAAATAGCAAAGTTATGGCAAAGAAAGAACGTAATTCAAAAGTAGATAAGCATTCGGAGCTGTCAAAGATTCGCCACTCCGCGAGTCATATTTTAGCTGAAGCAGTACAAAGACTGTTTCCAAAGACTAAATTGGCCTTTGGTCCAGCTACGGATGATGGCTTCTATTATGATTTTGAATTTGAAACTCCAATCACAGATGCAGATCTAGCAAAGCTAGAGAAAGAGATGGATGCCATCCTTAAGGCTGGAAGAAAGTTTGAACAATCTTCTAAGTCAGTTGCAGAAGCAAAAGCATGGGCAGAAGAGGCCAACCAACCATACAAGCTGGAGCAGATTAATGAACTAGCAGAACAAGGTGAAACTGAACTTTCCTTCTATACTTCTGGTCCCTTTATGGATTTATGTAGTGGTCCACACGTAGAAGAAGCCTCTTCCATTGGAGCGATTAAATTGCTGTCATTAGCTGGTGCGTATTGGAAGGGTGATGAAAATAACAAACAGTTAACTCGTATCTATGGAACTGCATATGCCACCAAGGAAGAATTGGCTGCATATTTGGAAATGTTGGAAGAAGCCAAGAAAAGAGACCACAGAAAGTTGGGTAAGGAATTAGATTTGTATACTTTCTCTGATTTGGTAGGTCCTGGTCTTCCCCTCTTCACTCCAAAAGGAACAATGATTAGGGAACTAGTGGTCCAAAAGATTCAAGGACTACAAGCAGACTATGGTTACCAAAGAGTAACTATTCCTCACATTACCAAGAAGGATTTGTATGAGACTTCTGGTCACTGGGCAAAGTTTAAAGATGATTTATTCCATGTATCTGGAAAGAGTAAGACTGAGTTTGTGATGAAGCCAATGAACTGCCCACACCACACTCAGATATTTGCGAGCAAACCTCGGAGCTACAAAGAACTTCCATTAAGGTTCATGGAAACCACTATGGTGTATCGAGACGAACAACCAGGTGAGTTAATGGGGCTGTCTCGAGTCCGGTCTATCTCTCAGGACGATGGACATGTGTTCTGTACTTTAGAACAAGCAGAACAAGAAGTGATTAATATCGTTAAGGTAATTAAAAGCTTTTATTCCGATTTAGGGATGTTTAACGAAGGACAGTATCGGGTATCTTTGTCTGTTCGAGACCCCCAAACACCAGAGAAATATCTAGGTGAGGATGCAAACTGGAATAAGGCAGAAGAGATGTTAGAAAGCGTAGCTAAATCTGAAAACTTAGACTACGAACGTGTAGAAGGTGAAGCAGCTTTCTATGGTCCTAAATTAGACTTTATGTTTAAAGATTCTTTGGGCCGTGAATGGCAACTAGGTACTGCTCAAATTGATTTTGTAATGCCAGAAAGGTTTGATCTCCAATTCACCGATAGTGATGGTGAGAACAAGCATCCAGTAATGATTCACAGAGCAATTGCTGGATCATTGGAAAGATTCATGGCCATTATGATTGAACACTTTGCGGGTGCCTTCCCTCTTTGGTTATCCCCAGAACAGGTGCGGGTAATGACCATCAATGAATCATTCTTAGACTATGCTAATGAAGTAGCAGACAAGCTAAAGATGGCTGGATACAGAGTACAGGTAGATGGTGAGAATAATTCGATCGGTAAAAAAATACGTGGTGCTCAGTTGGAGAAGGTTCCATATATGTTAATCATTGGAGAAAAGGAAGCATCAGATAAGGTAGTAGCAGTACGACTCCGCGATGGTTCGGATATGGGGACAATGAGTGTAGAAGAATTAGTAAATAAATTGGGGGAAGATGGTAAGGCCAACCAAGGATAATCCAGACAAAAGAGCTGCTAGACGTGATGCTAAGCAGCAAAGAAAAAACCAACCGACTGATAATAGAAAGTCTGTAAGGTTAATTTCTAATCTGGGAAAACAAAGTAAATGAAGCTGAAAAGGAAAATAGTAGCGATTGTGGGGCCGACTTCTTCTGGGAAGTCGGCTTTAGCATTAAAGGTAGCCAAGCAGTTTCATGGTGAGGTTATTTCTGCTGATTCCAGGCAGATATATAAAGGTTTAGATGTACTAACTGGAAAAACTACTGCCGAACAATGGGATGGTATCCCCCATCATCTAACTGACATTTTAGAGATTGGTGAGGAATTTTCTGTAGCTAAGTTTCAAGAGCTGGCATACCAAGCGATAGATGGAATGTCTGCCTTGCCTATTATTGCTGGTGGCACTGGACTGTATGTATCAGCTGTTACAGAGGGTTATGTATTAGATGATAGTCCAATAGATTATAAATTGAGGAATAGGCTCAATAAGATGAATATTGGCGAGTTAAAGGCGAGATTATTCAGATTAGATGCTAATCCAGATGTGGATCTAAATAACCCAAGAAGAATGGTAAGGGCAATTGAAAAACTAATGGCAGGCAGAAATGTGAGTCGCAAGAAGAATCCTAGGTATCGGGTGTTAAAACTTGGTATTGAAATTGACCCAGAGACACTTAAAGGAAAGATTAGCGACCGAATTATGAATATTCCAGTAGCTACTATATTAGAAGAGTCAGAAAAAGTAGCAGGTATTCAAAAGGCTAACAACCCCCTTTCCTTATACATGGATGCAATTAGAGGTTTCAAAAAGGATGAAATTAGTGAAAAAGAGATGCGAGAAATGATGATAAATACAGAGTGGCAGTATGTAAAAAGACAATTAACGTGGTTTAAAAAGGATAAGAATATCTATTGGATAAAGGATGAATTATCAGCCATTGAAGCAGTAAAACAGTTTTTGGTATAGCCTACTAATTGACAGAATGATATATTTAAGCTATAATAAGATAATTAGTTAGGTTAAAAACCAAAAACCAACTAAGAAAAATTATAGCCTAACAATATATTTCTGAGTTAAACTTAGAAAGTAATGGGGAAAATGAAAAACCAAATTAAGAACTCACTAGTTCGTCACCTCAATGTCAATTTAGCCGTATTCGGTTTGATTGGAGCAATGTTGGTTGGTGGCGTAGTATTTGCAAGCGACACATCTAACTTCACCCAGACTATTACACCTGGTACTTTATCAGTTGATATTGTAGACGGTTCTTATGTTACCGTTGGTTCTCCATCTGTAGCTTTTGGAAGTTTGTCTTTCAGCTTTGCCTGTAGAACAGGTGGTAGCCGTGCATCTGGTTCATTTGGTACTTCAACTCAGCAAATTTATGTATCCAACCCTGACGCAGCCGATAACGGATGGACAGTTACCCTAGCAGGTTCTGCAACTACTAACGTTTGGGACTCTGCTGGTACTGACTACGACTTTAACGATCCTACCTCTTCTGGTTGTGGTGATGGTGCTGATGCCGGTGTCACCGTAGGTGGACAGATGACAGTTGATCCTTCGGGTGCAACTCTTGCAGCAGGTGCTTGTGCTTCTTGTACAACCACCAGTGTATCTCTAGGTTCTTCTGATGCCTTCGATGAAGGAAGCA
>JAWKSK010000002.1:0-72560 GCA_041389145.1 Patescibacteria group bacterium
TAAAGATGGGCATAGAGAGTTTATTGATCAATTCGCTCGAGAGGAGCAGGCAACTCGTCAAATAGGTTTGGAATTGGATATTTCGTTGATTTACAGGGATCTTGTGCAGGCCAATTACGGCCTAAGAGAAAACGTTGGTGAATGGAGAACTGATATGTATGACATTATGTTGGAGACCCTTGAGGATGCATTGTATTTTGCTCAGAGTGTCGGCTTTGATGAGATGATTGAGGTAATAAGAAGGGAAATTGAAAGAGAGATTGAATTTGAATGAGTCTAGTCTAGCTACATGTCAGAAAATATTTCTCGAGGAGTGGTTCATGGGTTACCTGAAGACTTAATGTCTGTAATTTTGAGTAACAAAAGGATGTATGAAATTTGGGAAGATATTACACCATTGGCACGTAATGAATGGATTTGTTGGATAGAGGATGCCAAGAAGCTCGAGACTAGAAAAGGAAGAATAGAAAAAGCCAAATCTAAAATGTTATCTGGGATGAGAAGGCCTTGTTGTTGGGCCGGATGTCCTCATCGTTAGTTATGAAAATGAAATTAAAGAGTAAGTTGTGGGTATGGCCAGGTGATGCTGCTTGGCATTTTTTAACTATCAAGAATGAAGAAGCTCTTGAGATTAAACAAAATACAGCCGGGATAAAAAGGGGATTTGGTTCAGTTAAGGTTGTGGCAAGGATTGATGATGAGGAATGGAATACATCAATTTTTCCAACCAAGGAAGGAGAATTTTTATTACCAGTGAAAAGAGCAATTCGAGAAAAAGTAGGGATTAGGAATGGAGATTTGGTTAATTTCGAATTAAGTATTCAAATGTAGCTTGTTGGTATTTAGTATAAAACATTGCTTTTTGATAGAATGTTATTGGGGTCGATGCAAATTATCACGGTATTATCCAAAAGGATTTATTGATATGAAAATGTTAGCTTGGTGGCTACTAGTAATCGGTGGCCTTAACTGGGGACTCGTTGGTTTCTTCCAATGGGATCTCGTAGCTAACCTGCTGGGTGGAGGTGACATGTATGCAATGTTGCCACGTATCATTTACGCACTCGTAGGTTTGGCAGCTCTTTGGTCTCTCTTCACCATGGGTTCCATGAAGAAGTAACCAATTGGCTGATTTTACGTATAAGGAAGACCCCGCACATGTGGGGTCTTCTGCTATATAATGGAAGTAATGAGTGAAATTAGACTACAGAAGTTTTTGGCAGAAGCTGGGATAGCTAGCAGGAGAGCAGCTGAAAAATTAATCGCCGAAGG
Organism: Patescibacteria group bacterium; assembly: GCA_041389145.1. Lineage (GTDB taxonomy): Bacteria > Patescibacteriota > Kazan-3B-28 > Kazan-3B-28 > Kazan-3B-28 > JAWKSK01. Next base: position 1,273 of record JAWKSK010000002.1, read on the forward strand.
AAAGGTGACGATTAATGATGTAGTAGCAAAGATCGGGGATAAGATAAGTGCTGGAGCTAAGGTTAGAGTGGCTGGGGTTTTGGTAGATACAAAACCACCTCGTCAGATTTATGCCTTTAATAAGCCTAGAGGTGTAATTTCTACGAACTCAGATAAGTTCGCAAATAAAACAGTTGCAGATTACTTTGATGGAATGCCAAGAGTATTCCCAGTTGGAAGATTGGATAAGGAAAGTGAGGGATTATTGTTGGTAACTAATGACGGAACATTGGCTAACCAGTTGACCCATCCAAGATATGAGCATGAAAAAGAATATGAGGTAGAGCTCAGTGGGGCTGGCAAGTCGCTAGAGGAATTTGGTCGTGCCTATCAGTTAAAAACTGGTTCTATTAGACCAATGGAAGTAGTAGGAATAGAACGATTAAAAAATGGACATTCTGTTGTTAAGTTGGTATTAAAGCAAGGTAGAAAACGTCAGATAAGAGAAGTAGCGGAGAAGTTGGGATACACAGTGAGAAGATTAAAGAGAACCAGAATTGGTAAGTTAAAATTGGGTAGCTTAGCTCCAGGAAAGTGGAAAAAGGTGAGACGAGAGGATATAGTGTAGAATACTCCTAGATATGGGTCTGTAGCTCAGCGGTTAGAGCAGTCCCCTCATAAGGGATTGGTCCCTGGTTCGATCCCAGGCAGACCCACCAAAAAACAATTAGAATTGGGAAGTTGAGATATACTAGGTATACGTAAATGAATAAAACCAACCCCACCAATTCACAAGCTAAGAAGGCCGAGGTACGTGGTCGACTTTTTATGTCGGTAGGTACGATTTTGTTTATATATGTGGTGGTTTCTACCGGTCAGGCGTTGTGGCAGAACTATAGCCTCAATCAAGAGCTTGGAAAACTAAGAGAAAAGAATGCTGAGCTGAAACTGAGAAACAATTATCTACAGAACCTAATTGCATATAGAAGAACCGATGCCTTCAAGGATAAGGAAGCAAGGTCTAAGTTAAATTATCAGAAAGAAGGTGAGGTGGTTTTGATTATTCCAGATGATGGAGCGCAGCGTTTTGTAGAGGGAAATGTGAATAATCGACAGGCCAGTAAACCTCGTGAATTAACCAATCCGGAGAAGTGGTGGAATTTGTTTTTTGGGCCACCAACCAATGAAACTAGTGGACAAGGTTAAGACCCTTTGCTACCATTACTGCGCGGGGTAGAGCAGTTGGTAGCTCGTCAGGCTCATAACCTGAAGGCCGTTGGTTCGAGTCCAACCCCCGCAACCAAAAGGCGCTAAGACAATTTGTCTTGGCGGTTTTTGATTATTTGTGACTTAGCTCAATTGGAGTAATAGGGATGTGGTGGGGAAGGAATTCGTTTATTAATTCCCTAGTGTGTGGTGAATCGTCGCTGAGATATATGGTTTGGTTATGGTGGTTTTCGAGGTTGTCTCCTGCTAGCTGATCAACGACAGCACGGCTGGGATTGATGAGGCTCACTTGGTGATTGAAGTATTTATCAATCTGATCTGAAAGCATTGGATAATGGGTACAGCCAAGAACTAACTGGTCTGGTGAATGCAGGGAAAGAGGAGAGAGATAGTGATCTATAATTTTAGAGGTTTCATCCCAGTTGGTGAGACCAGCTTCAATCCAAGGCACAAAGAGAGGGCAGGATATTTGGGTAACATTGGCATCAGGGTGGTGTTGTCTAATCCGATTGGAATAGGTGTTAGATCCAATGGTGGCACGAGTTCCAATAATTGCGATATTTTCACCCCATTGTAGATTTGGATTGGTGCCAGCGGTAACTACATCTACAAAAGTAACGTCAGGAAAGCTAGCTTGAAGGCTCTCCATTGAGGTGCTAGCAACTGTGTTACAGGCTACAATAATGAAACGAATTCCTTGATTGTATAGGAATAGAACATCGTTATGTGCATATTTTTGAATAGTGGATACTGATTTGTCTCCATATGGGGCGTGAGCAGTATCTCCTAGGTATGTAAAATCTACATCTGGATATTTAGAAAGCAACTCACGTACAACTGTGAGCCCTCCAATTCCGGAATCAAATATTCCTAACATATGATTAATGGTGTCAGGGGTGGGAATCGAACCCACGACCCCAGGCTTATGAGTCCTGTGCTCTAACCATCTGAGCTACCCTGACAGATTACCAATTTGGTATGTGACTAATAGATACGTTTAGTATAGTAGATAGGTAGCCATGAAAAAGCAAGAGATTCTCAATCTAGTAAAGGATAAACTTAGTGACTTCGGAGCCATTAATTTGCCGATTGTGGTGGCGGTTTCCGGTGGGGTGGATTCAATGGTTTTATTGGATGCGATTAGACGCGTAATGTTTGAGAAAAATATCACGGTAGTACATGTTAATCACAATTTGAGAAAGAACTCCGCAAAGGATGCAAAGCTGGTAGAGCAATATTGCGAAAATTTTGGTTTGGATTTTAAATTGGTTGAACTTTCTATCCCAAAACCTAAATCTAAAAAAGTAACCCTGGAAGAAAAAGCTAGGGAATTAAGGTACAAAGCGCTTAGACAAGAAGCCCAAAAGGCCGGTGCTGTTTACATTGTGCTGGCCCATCATGCTAATGATCAGGTGGAAACAGCTTTGTTTAATATGGTACGTGGCTCAAGCCTGAGAGGGATGGGCGGAATGAAAGAGTGGGCAGGGGATTTGTTAAGACCCTTATTGGGTGTCTGGAAAACAGATTTAGAAAAATATGCAAAGACATATAAGATTAAATACGCGGTTGACGAAACCAACAAAAATATAGATATTACCCGTAACTTTATCAGAAATAAGGTGATTGTTGATTTTGAAAAAATTAATCCTAAGTTTTTAGAGCAAATGCTCAAGACCACGAGCGTGATTCAGTCTGCGGAACAGGCGGTAAGGGATATGGCTCGTTTGCATGTAGCTGCTATGGCGGTGGCTAGTCCTGCTAAGTTAGAGTTTCCAATCTCAAAAATCAGCGAACTTACTCCATTTATGAGAGCCGAGGTGGTAAAGTATGCAGCAGAGCTGTTAGGGGTGCTAGATGTTGAATGGTCGGCTCGGTTGTTTGAACAAATTGATAAAATGGTTTTTGGGAAAGCAGCTACTAGTAATAAGTCGATTGGAAGCAGATTGTTGGTGGCCAAGGCATATGATAAGATATCAATTAGTCTGAAATAATTCATGAAATCAAGTTTTTCAAAGGTAATGGGATATGTGCTGGCGATTTTTATCGTTGGGGCTTTGGTGTATAGCTTGTTTGGATATGACTCTAATACACCAGTAGAAATCCCACTTTCTGATGTCATCGCGCAGGTTGAATCTGGAAAGGTGGATAAGATTGTAGTTAGTGGTGATGCATTAGAAATCACAACCACTGATGGTAAAGAGTATAAGTCTCGGAAAGAGACTGGTGTTTCTTTGAACGAAAGTGGGGTTGATACCTCACGGGTTGAAATCCAAGTATTGGATGCCCAATCTGGATATATCTGGGTTAACCTGCTGGGTAGTCTGATTCCATTCCTACTTATTATTGGATTCCTGTGGTTTATGTTTAGACAAGCACAGGGAACTGGTAACCAAGCAATGTCATTTGGAAGATCTAAGGCTCGTGTGCTGATGGGCGGAAAGAACCGGGTTACCTTTAAAGATGTTGCTGGTGCCAAGGAGGCAAAACAGGAGTTGGTGGAGGTGGTTGAATTCTTGAAGTATCCAACTAAATTCACAGCCCTAGGTGCAAAGATCCCTAAGGGTGTATTGCTCGTGGGTCCTCCAGGAACTGGTAAAACGTTGTTAGCTAAAGCTGTTGCTGGTGAAGCAGGGGTACCATTCTTTAACATTTCTGGTTCTGAATTCGTTGAAATGTTTGTGGGTGTAGGTGCTTCACGTGTTCGTGATTTATTTGCTCAAGCAAAAAAGAATGCTCCGGCAATTGTGTTTGTGGATGAAATTGATGCTGTAGGACGTCAACGTGGTGCAGGGCTTGGCGGTGGACATGATGAAAGAGAACAAACCCTAAACCAGATTTTGGTTGAGATGGATGGTTTTGAAACTAGTACCAACGTGATTGTGATAGCTGCAACTAACAGGCCAGATGTATTGGATCCTGCCTTGTTGCGCCCAGGTCGTTTTGACAGACGGGTAGTATTGGACCGTCCTGATATTAAGGACCGTCAGGAAATATTGATGGTACATACCCGGAACAAGCCATTGGATAACTCTGTTGATTTAGCGAAGATTGCAGCTCAAACTCCAGGTTTTGCCGGTGCTGATTTACAGAACTTAGTTAATGAAGCAGCAATCCTAGCTGCTAGACGAGATCGTAAAACCATTGGTGCTCAGGAATTTGATGAAGCAATTGAAAAGGTGCTGCTTGGTCCAGAAAGAAAGAATAAGATTTTGTCTGCTAAAGAGCGTGAGATTACTGCATATCATGAAGCAGGTCATGCAGTTGTATCACATGTGTTACCTCATGGTGATCCAGTTCATAAGGTCTCGATTATTAGTAGAGGAATGGCACTGGGATACACATGGAATTTGCCATTAGAAGATAAGCACTTACATTCTAAAGATCAGTTCATCGATACCTTGGCCGGAATGTTGGGAGGAAGAGTGGCTGAGAAACTTATCTTTAAACACATTACAACCGGTGCTTCTAATGACCTTCAGAAGGTTACAAGATTGGCACGTCAGATGGTAATGAAATATGGAATGAGCGAAAAGATTGGACCAATTAGTTTGGGTTCAGATCAAGATATGGTATTCCTGGGCAGAGAACTGCATGAGAATAGAGATTATAGTGAGAAGGTGGCGGCTGAGGTTGATGCTGAAGTGTATGCCATCATTGATGAAGCAGAAAAGTTGGCAGAGAAGGTACTCAAAGAAAACTTAGCTGAATTGAAATCTGTTTCTCATGAGTTGTTGAAGAAGGAAACTCTGACCCAAGAAGAGTTCGAACACTTCTTTGCCTAGAGTTTAGGCGCCACAATGTAAGGGGAACATTAGTGTGAATCATTATGCTTAAAAAGCTAATCAATAGAACTTCTACTTTAAAAGAGGCAGCTGCTGTACTAGCAGTTGCTTCTTTGGTTAGTCGTTTGTTTGGAGTGGTAAGGGATAGCGTAATTGCATCCCATTATGCTGGAGATATATCAGATGCATATTTAGCTGCATTTGTTATCCCAGACTTCATCTTTAATCTTTTGATATTAGGGGCACTGTCTTCCGCTTTCATTCCAATCTTTACTGGTTATTTGAAGAGGAATGGAGAAGGTAATGATGAAGCTTGGGCACTGGTGAATACGTTGGTAAATGTCGGGGTGGTAGGTTTGGCCGTGGTGTTACTGGGTGGTGTGATGGCAGCACCGGTTTTAGTAAAGTTTGTTGCTCCGGGATTTGATCCAGGAAAACAAGAAATGGTGATTATGATGATGAGAATAATGTTCTTATCTCCATTGTTCTTTGGTTTGAGTAACCTGGCTGGTGGAATCTTAAACTCATTTAAAAACTTCTTAGCTTACTCGTTAGCCCCAATTTTGTATAACGTGGGTATTATTGTGGGAGCTATCTACTTGGTTCCAATGATGGGATATATTGGTTTGGCATATGGTGTTGTGTTGGGTGCGTTGATGCATATGTTAATCCAACTGCCAGGAGTATTTAGTTTGGGGTATAAGTATCGGATGCATATAGATTTTAGACATCCGGCATTGAAACGGATGGCGGTGCTAATGATCCCAAGAACATTAGGGGTAGGGGTGGTGCAGGTAAATACAATTATTAACACGGCAATTGCATCTACATTGGCAGGTGGTGCGGTTTCGGTATTTAAATGGGCAGATAATCTGCAGAGCGTACCAATTGGAATTTTTGGTGTGTCATTTGCAGTGGCAGTGTTCCCAACCTTAGCGGAAAAATATAGCTTGCAAAAAATAGGGGAGTTTAGAGAAGACGTGGTGGCAGTTTTGCGGCAGATCTCATTCTTTGTGATTCCTTCGATGATGTTGTATTGGATATTACGTGCTCAGATTGTGAGACTGGTGTTGGGGTACGGTGCTTTTGACTGGGAGTTTACTAGGTTTACGGTATCAACACTGGCATTCTTCACCTTCGGTATGCTGGCTCAGTCGGTAATCCATTTATTGGCAAGATCGTTCTATGCATTGCATGACACCAAAACTCCACTGCTTGTTAGTTTGGGTGTGGTGTTAATTAATGCTGGGTTAGCATGGGAGTTATCACGATACTGGGGAGTTATTGGATTGGCAGGAGCAATTTCGATATCTGCCACAATTAATGCCGTGGTATTGTTTGGATTGTTGGCAAAAAGGTTAGGGGGTATGCCATGGTCTGAAATATTTGGATATTTAGGCAGAGTGATTTTGGCTAGCTTGGGAATGGGTGCAGTTGCTTACACGATGTTGAGGGTAGTTGATTTGATAGTGGTAACCCATACGTTTGTAGGTATTTTAAGTCAGACATTAATTACAGTATTGGTTGCAATCTTTGCCTACTTGGCGATGGCCAAACTATTAGCACTACCAGAAATGCAAATGATTGTGGGTCCGATTAGACGGATGGTTAGGAAATAAAAAAACCTTCCTCGATGGGGCTTCGAGGAAGGCGGTCAACTGATCCATTGACCAGTGGTCACTCATCGTTGGCCTGTGGAATGGTACAGGTCATCGTGAGTAGTTGGTTGGGGTATCCTTTGTCATAGGCAACAGCATGTTTTAATGCTGTGTTGAGCATGGCACCATCACCCCTGGGAAGAATTAGGATCATCTCTATCCACCTGCTGGTTTCTTCTTCCCATGAATGCCATTGCTTGATAGCAAGGTATCCAGTGTTACCGTCGTATTTCTGGATGGTGATGCCACCCTTTGTACAGCGGTAGGTTTTGGGGTCACCGAAGATTGATACTTTGACGTACTTGCCGTCGTAAGTCATCTGTTCGATTGCCCCATGGACTACAGGTGTCCAGAAATTTCTCTCGGGCAACTGCGCGCTGCCTTTGCCATCCAGGAAGTCCTGGAGGATGGAGGTTTCGGCTGGGTCGGTGTTGTACTCTTCCCAGGCGACATTGATTCTTCTGCCATAGGCAGAAGCAGCAATAAGGATCACAATGAAGATGATCCACTTGATTGTTCTGCTCTTGGGTCTTCTGACCTTTGAACCTCTCATTAGATTTCCCCTTTGCTTCCACCCAGTTCCTGGGTAGGGAAGCGATAATCTCAACCCTTTTGAAAGTTCATTGGTAGTGCTAGAATTGCATTACCAATCTCGCTTTGATTATACACTAATTATTGGTTCTTGTCAATGAAAATCCGCTCTGGTACACTGTTTTTAAGGATATGAAAGACATTAGAAATTTCTGTATTATTGCCCATATTGACCACGGTAAATCTACCTTGGCAGATAGACTATTGGAAAAGACCGAAACAGTAACTGCTCGAGAAATGAAAGAGCAGCTTTTGGATACTATGGATTTGGAGCGGGAAAGAGGGATTACTATCAAGCTTCAGCCTGTAAGGATGAAGTATAAAGGGTATACCTTGAATTTGATTGATACCCCTGGTCACGTAGATTTTACATATGAGGTTTCAAGGTCTTTGGCCGCTGTTGAAGGCGCAATTTTGCTAGTAGATGCAACCCAAGGAATTGAAGCTCAAACCTTAGCAAACTTGAACTTGGCTTTAGAGCATGATTTAGAAATTATTCCAGCAATTAATAAGATTGATTTACCGGCAGCTGATCCGGAAAGAATCATCAATGAACTTGAATCTGTGATTGGAATTAAGAGAGAGGAAGTACTGTTGGTTTCTGGTAAGACTGGGGATGGGGTAATGGAGCTTTTGGATGCGGTGGTAGAAAGAGTTCCTGAACCAAAGGGGAATGAAAGTGCTGAACTGAGAGGATTGGTATTTGATTCATACTTTGATCCATTCCGTGGAGTAGTAGCATATGTGCGCATTATGGATGGTGAGATTAAGTCTGGCCAGAAGATTAGAATGATGGCATCTGGAGCAGAAGCAGAGGTAATGGAAACAGGATTCTTCATGCCAAAGTTAACCAAACAAAATGAACTTGAAACAGGTCAGATTGGGTATGTGGCAACTGGATTAAAAGAGGTAAGTAAGGTGCGCGTTGGTGATACTATCACTGGTGTTGCAGAAAACCCTAGTCCATTGCCCGGATACAAGCCGGCCGCTCCATTTGTATATGCTGGGTTGTTTACAGTTGATAATGCAGACTTTCCTCAATTGCGTGAGGCATTGGATAAGTTGCAGTTGAGTGATTCTGCTCTGGTATTTGAACCGGAAAGTTCTCCAGCATTAGGGTTTGGATTCCGGTGTGGATTTTTGGGCTTGTTGCACATGGAGATTGTGCAAGAAAGATTGGAGCGTGAATTTAATTTAGACTTAGTAACAACAACTCCAAGTGTAAGTTACAAAATTGTGACTGCACGTGGGCATGAAGAAAAAACAATTCATAATCCTACTGAACTACCTGAGTCTAACTTTTATATTTCCATCTCAGAACCTTGGATTAAGTTAGAGATTGTGACACCTAATAGTTATCTTGGTGGAGTGATGCAGTTAATCCAGGGAAGACGTGGGGTGCAGGTCGATATTAAGTATTTAGATGCAGATCGAGTACTGGCTATCTATGAGATTCCATTAGCATCCGTTATCACCGATTTTTATGATCAGTTAAAAAGTATTAGCTCCGGGTATGCTTCTTTGACCTATGAAATGATTGGGTTTAGAGAAGGGGATTTGGTAAAGGTGGATGTGCTATTAAATGGTGATGTAGTAGATACCTTGTCAGTGATTGTGCACAAGAGTGAAGTGCAAAGGATTGGCAACCAGGTAACTACTAAGTTGAAAGAACTGTTGCCCAAGCAGAGCTTTAAGATTGTGATTCAAGCAGCTATTGGTGGCAGAATTATTTCGAGATCAGAAATTGCCCCGTTTAGAAAAGATGTAACAGCTAAACTGTATGGGGGAGATGTAACCCGTAAAAATAAACTGTTAGACAAACAGAAGAAGGGTAAAAAGCGGATGAAAATGGTGGGTAAGGTGGAAATCCCTCAGGCAGCATTCATGAAAATGCTTGAGAAGTAGGCTCTAGCATTGATTTTTTATCCAATTTTTGTATAGTACAGTTAGCATATCTATAGTAGAGGTGGTTCATGGATATGGTGTTCTTTCACAGTTCAATAATGATAGCGGTTGTAGTTGCTATCCTTGCGTACAGATTTGCAGATGATGTTGTGAGACAGGGATCTGCAAATGCAACTCCTGGGATTAGCACAGGAAGCGTTTACGGTACCATTGTCTTAACAGTTGTACTTCACTGTTTCATACAGCTCATTCTTTGCATTACTGCAAGAGTAGATCTCACCGGGTACCTGATGATGGTGCTTCCAGTGATTTCCTTTGTCGCCGGCCTGTGTGTGAAGGGGGTCTTGTATCGCAGAATCAAGATCTCATCGTAATCTGCAATCATTAGGAGGTTGAGATGGTTTTTGCAGAGCAGGTTATTGCTGTAGTGATTCTCATCTTCACAGGATGGATAGGAAAACGTTACAGGGATTCAAATGCAGGGTGGACCGAGATAGTGATATTAACTCTTGGTCTCATGATTATGGTCTCTGTCGGTATCGTAATCTCGGGAATTTCCTGGATTTGGTACTTTGCATCAGCAATTCCAGTCATTTCCATCGCGGTAATGGATTGGTTGGGGTCACGCACTGTTGTCGGTAAATAAAAGCCGACTTCATTATTTGTTCTTCAAATCTAGGGCTTCGGCCCTAGTTTTTTATTAGCAATATATTGACAAGAGTGCTAACCAGCGTTAAATTATGAAAGCTATACAACTTTTTTGATGTTAGTTTTTCAATGAACGAACGCCAAAAACAAGTACTAAAAGTAATCGTTGAGGAGTTTGTAAAACTCCATGAACCAATTGGTTCAAGCCACGTAGTGGAAATGTTGCCGTTGTCGGTTAGTTCGGCAACTATTCGTAATGATATGGCATTGTTGACTGAGGCTGGTTATCTTTCACAGCCACATACTTCTGCTGGAAGGGTTCCTACAGAAGATGGGTATCGGGAATACATTGCCTACACAATGCAGGAGCAAAAAGAGTTATCCCGCAGACAGCAGGAAATTCTGTCTAATCATTTTAAGAAGTTAAGAACGTTACAGGAGAAGTTTAAAGAAGCTGCAAAGATGCTTTCGGAACTATCCGGTAGCGTTAGTTTGCTAGTGGATGAAACAGATCAGGTGTATATGTCCGGTTTGTCAAAACTCCCGCAACTACCAGAGTTTAGGGATAGTGATTTTGGAGAAGAGTTCATGAGTCTGTTAGAGGATCCAGCGACCAGAATGAAAGGATTGGTGGAGGCAGATATGGAAAATGCCCATCCTCGAATCTTGTTGGGTTCAGATAACCCGGTGAATGGAAAAACTTCAATTGTGATTACTAGATTTGGTCCAAATGGTAAGAAGGTAATCTCAGTAGTTGGGCCGGTACGAATGCATTATGGGAAAACAATACCGGCATTGGAATATATAAAGAAGATATTGGATGAGGAGGTGTAATGGATCAAGATAATTTGCAACCAGAAGAAAATCAGGAACAGCCACAAGCAGAAAAGCAGATTGATTGGGAAGACGTTGCCAAAAGAGCCTTAGCCGATTTGGATAACTATAAGAAAGAAGCTGAACTACGTAATGCTGATATGGTGGAATTTCTAAAGGCAGGAACAGTCGTAAAATTTATGGATATCTATGACGACTTAAAGCGAGCAACGGAATTTGTATCTGACGAACAAGCAAAAGCAGGTCTAATAGAAGTAGCGAAGAAATTTAAAGGTATTTTGCATTCGGATGGGTTGGAAGAGATAGATGTAGCAGTCGGTGAGTTGTTTGATCCAAACCTGGCAGAGGCAATCTCTCATGAAGAACATGAAGTGGGAGAAGGGAAGGTTATAGAAACAGTAGAAGTTGGTTTAAAGGTTGGAGGACGGGTGATAAAGCCAGCAAAAGTAAGAGTAGGTAAATAAAGGAGAATCAATATGGGAAAAATAATTGGAATTGACTTAGGAACTACAAACTCAGCTGTTGCTGTGATGCGTGGTGGTAAAGCAGAAATTATTCCATCATCAGAAGGTGGAAGAACTGTACCATCAATTGTAGCTATGAATAAGAATGGTGAGGTATTGGTTGGTCAGGTGGCAAAGCGCCAGGCGGTAACCAATGCTGAGAACACTATCTTTTCGGCTAAGAGGTTTATCGGAAGACGATTCTCAGATCCAGAGGTACAAAAGGATGTGAAGCTAATGCCATATACCCTAAAAGAGGGTCCAGGTGATTCGGTGATGATTAAGATGGGTGATAAGGATTATCGTCCAGCAGAAATCTCCGCCAAGGTACTTATGAAGATTAAGGCAGATGCAGAATCGTTCTTGGGTGAACCAGTGACCGAGGCTGTAATCACAGTGCCTGCTTACTTTGATGACTCTCAGCGTCAGGCTACTAAGGATGCAGGTAAGATCGCTGGCTTAGAGGTAAAAAGAATTATCAACGAACCGACTGCTGCCACTTTGGCATATGGTTTGGAGAGCAAGAAGAATGAAAAGGTGGTCATTTATGACCTTGGTGGTGGAACCTTCGATGTCTCGGTCTTAGAGATTGGTGATACCGATGGTGAATCAGTGTTCGAAGTAAAAGCTACCAATGGTGATACTCACTTAGGAGGTGATGACTTCGATCAGAAGATCATTGACTGGATTATCGATGAGTTCAAAAAGTCAGAAGGTGTTGATTTGCGTGAGGATAAGTTGGCATTACAACGCTTGAAGGAGGCTGGAGAAAAAGCAAAACAAGAACTCTCCAGTTCTAGTGAAACAGAAATTAACATTCCGTTTGTGACAGCTGATGCATCGGGACCAAAGCACTTAAACATGAAGTTGACTCGTTCCCAGTTGGAACAGTTAGTTGGCGATTTAATTGATAGAACTATCGAACCTATTAAGAAAGCTTTGGATGATGCTGGTCTACAAAAGGGTGATATCAACGAAATCATCTTGGTGGGTGGTATGACAAGAATGCCTGCAGTACAAGAAGCTGTGAAGAACTTCTTTGGAAAAGAACCAAATAAGAGCGTAAACCCAGATGAGGCAGTAGCAATCGGGGCTGCTATTCAGGGTGGTGTGTTGCAGGGCGATGTAAAAGATGTGTTGTTGTTGGATGTGACTCCATTATCCTTGGGACTGGAAACTATGGGTGGGGTAGCTACCAAGTTAATTACTCGTAACACCACAATTCCAACCAGTAAGTCACAGATTTTCTCGACTGCTGCAGATAACCAACCATCAGTAGAAATTCATGTGGTTCAGGGTGAGCGTGAAATGGCAGCTGATAACAAATCATTAGGTAGATTTGTATTGGATGGTATTCCACCAGCACCTCGTGGTGTTCCACAAGTTGAAGTTACCTTTGATATTGATGCCAATGGTATCTTGAACGTAAAGGCGGTGGATAAAGGAACTGGAAAGGAACAGAAGATTACTATCACTGGTTCTTCTGGACTGTCTGCCGATGAGGTGGAAAGAATGGCAAAAGAAGCTGAAGCACATGCCGAGGAAGATAAGAAACGCAAAGAAGCAGTTGATGCTAGAAATAATGCAGACAGTTTGGTCTACACAGCTGAAAAAGCACTCAAGGATGCAGGAGATAAAGTAGATGCTGCAACAAGAGAACAGATTGAAGGCAAGGTTTCTGCGGTTAAATCTTTACTAGACGAAGAGAACCCAGATACCGAGGCTCTAAAGAAAGCAACAGAAGAGTTGTCTGCCGAAATACAAAAAGTTGGACAGGCGATGTATAGCCAAGATCAGGCTGGTGCTGCAGAGCAGGGACCTGAAGCTGGAGCTAAAGACGCCGATATCGAACAAGAACCTTCACAAGACGATACCAGTTCCACAGATGAGACTGGTGATGAATCGAAATAAATAATACACTGGGTAAGTAAATATGGGGGAACCCGGTATGACAAGAAATCGATCAACACTAGTACTATTGGGATTATTGGTAACGGTTGGGTTAACTGCTGCAGCATGCGGACGGGGACCTGGTCTTGCCAATGACAATCAAGATAATCAACAACAGGATACAGGCTCAACCACTCAAACTCCGGATGGAGTTGATTTGAGCCTTCCTGATTTAGGAACCGGAAATAGTAATGTTGGTACACCTCCGCAAAGCGGGTTGGGATTACCAGACTCAGTAGCAAGTCAGCCAATACTAGATGCTGAAGTGCAAAGAGCAACCGCAGCAGTTGCCGAACTGGAAGAAGATGTTGTATTGAAGTTGGTGTCGATGAAGTACATCAATTCATACTCTGATCAAACAGGGCTATCTACCAACTACTATATATTTGCATCACCTTCTAATCCGCAGTATTACTACTTGGTAAATGTGCCACGTAATGGGGATAGGTTGAAGAGGTTTATCATGCCGGTAGACGACTTGGAATTGCAGTTTGATTTATTAGACATGCCGTTCCAATTCTGGAAGCTGTCATATATTGATGCAATCAAGGCAGCTGAAGGAGTGGGAGCCAAAGAATTTACCACTCAACACTCTAAATTTGATTTGTCTTTAATCTTGGCACAGCCCGCTGGTCAGTATCTGAATTGGTTTTTGACCTATAGAGCAACTGACGGTTCTGGTGCAGTGCTGAAGATTGCGGTGGATAGTTACGGTGGTACTGCAAGTATCGTAAGGTAGCAGGTATGAACTGCTTAGAATAATGATGCTGAATTAGATTCAGTTGAGAATTAAATATGGCAAAGGACTACTATCAAATACTTGGCGTTGATAAAAACGCATCAGAAGAAGAAATAAAAAAGGCTTATAGAAAGCTGGCTTTAAAATATCATCCGGATAAGGGTGGTGGAGCAGATGCGGAAGCAAAGTTTAAAGAAGCTAGTGAAGCATATGCAGTACTTTCTGATAAACAAAAGCGAAGCCAGTATGACCAATTTGGTAGTAGTGCTTTCAATGGAGCTGGTGGATTTAATGGTGGTGGATTTGATTTTAACTCGGCAGACTTTTCTGGATTTGAAGATATTTTTGAAAGCTTCTTTGGCGGTGGGTTTGGTGGCAGAACTGCACCACGTCGGGATGTAACAAAAGGCAAGGATATAGAAGTGGTAATGGAGATTGCCTTTGAGGAAGCGGCAAGTGGAGTAGAGAAAGAGATTCAGATTAATTCAGAGGCAAAGTGTGAGGTATGTGAAGGAACTGGATCAACTAATAGACAGGTGAAAAAATGTACCAAGTGTGGTGGTGGTGGTCAGGTTACAGTAACGCGTAACACGATGTTTGGAGCAATTAGGCAAACTGCAACCTGTGATGAATGTATGGGTGGAGGTGAAGTACCAGAACAGGTTTGTCGTAATTGTAGGGGCCAGGGAAGAGTACAGGCTCCACATAAAGTTAATGTGAAAATACCGGCTGGTATTGATAATGGGCAGACTATTAGAATTCCTGGTCAGGGTGGAGCAGGGATAAGAGGCGCCAAGTCAGGGGATTTATATATTGTGGTAAAAGTAATGCCAAGTCGTGAATTCAGACGACAGGGTGCTAATTTGTATAAGAGTATTGAAGTTCCATATTCTAAGTTGGTGTTGGGTGGAATGGTGATGGTAAATACACTTCAAGGTGAGGTGAAGTTAAAGATACCTGCAGCTACCCAAGTTGGTGAGAACTTTAGAATTAAGAATCACGGAATGCCAATATTAGAAGGTAGAGGTAAAGGTGATTTATATGTACAGGTGGGAATTATGATTCCAAGTCGTCTGACTTTGCAACAAAGAAGACTGATTGAAGAACTGGATAACGAGCAGTAAAAAGCCACCCGGGGGTGGCTGTAGTGAATCCAGTTATGACAGAGTTGGAAGCTTACTCGTAAGTTCATGAAGCACTGTAGAGGTGTCCTTATTTATCCATTCCCAGTTGGCGGGATTATTGAATGTTTCAAGGACAACCTCTAGATAGTAGCTTCTTACTTCAGGGTTTACCCAACGGGCAAGTTGTCTGAGAGCTGCGTCCTTTACATTGGGGTCCTCGGTACTGGATTTGATGATGGTGCACAGGCGGTCATGGTCCAAACCCATACCGACTCCTTTGGTTTAAACTGGCTTCATTAAAGATTTATTGGAAGCGATTGTCAACTTTACTTTTTACTGGTTTGGGGCTACATTTAATGAGGTAATTTAAGACTAACGAAAGTGCATTATGATCCCGAATTGGGATGTTGTATTTCTGGCATTTGGGGGCGTAAGTCTTGTATATGGCTTGATGCTCCGCGAACGTATCGTAGTTACATTACTAGGTGCGTATGCAGCAATGATAGTCGCTGATAGATGGGGCGAAGCTCTTTATAATGTAGTAACGGAACAGGGTAGCCAGATCTTAAATCAAGCATTGATTAACGGAAATGTGTCTGTGTTTACTGTTCAGTTGGTGCTGTTCTCAATTGTAATGCTGATTATTGCACTAAGAGGTGGAGTATTTATTCATCACGAAGCAATGGGAGCGGGTATCATGGCTCATATTGTGCAAATGATTTATGGATTACTGATTGCAGCAATGATTGCTTCTGTAATCCTAGGATTCTTACCTGCAGATCAGCTGCAAGTCATTTATGAGAATTCAGAGTTTGCTAAACCACTTGTTGATTATCAGGCATGGTTACTGATAGCTCCTTTGATTCTGATGTTCTTTGCAGGTTGGGGACGGAGGTTTGATTAGAGTTAGTTATGAGAATAAGATCGCTCACAGTAGGTGGGGAAAACGTAGAATGGCTCCAATGGAGTCGTTTTAAACGTAGGGAAAAAAGTGTCACCATGTTTGTGGGAATTGCAGTATTATTGCATCTAATCTTTTGGGTAATATGGCATTTTTTCATTGCTCCGTATCCGATCGCATTAACTTTGCCAGTGGTATTGGATCTTCCTGAAAATTTGCTCTGGGTCACTGATTACTTGTGGCCATTGGCTAATACTGTTATTCTGGCGTTTAACATTTGGTTGATCTACAGAGTGTATAAAAAAGATATATTTGCTAGCTGGTTATTGATTGGAGGAACATTGTTCTTACAATTGGTGGTTTTGTCGGTAACTTTCTATCTAGCTTCATTCATTAGTCCGTTATAAAGATGTTTAGTCGTTCAGCACAGAGATTTTGGGAAATTTTACCAGGTTTAACTACCTGGTCGATTTTAATATTGCCAGTTATTCTATCGATTTTTTTTCCGGAAGGATTGGCATATTTCATTATTGTTTTTGATGTTTACTGGTTAACTAACGCCTTAATATTTGGAGGTCATCTGTGGTCTGGATTTATTCATATGAAGCGAGCCATGAAAATAGATTGGCTGGAACGGTTGCATAAGACAGATAACTTGCAGGCTTGGTCTGATGAACTTAAGGCTAAGTTATTAGGTTTACGGGGTTTTGAAGCACGTAAGGTACATGAGGAATGGGAAGAGGTAGAAGCAATATTGAGACTTCCTGAAACCCAGAAGTCATGGCGGGAAGTGGTGCATTCCGTAATTTATGCAATATATAAAGAGAGCTACGAAGTGGTAACTGCTTCGGTGCAGGCATGTTTAGCTACTAATTATCCAAAGGATAGGATAATGCTGGTATTGGCATTAGAAGAGAGGGCAGGTGAGGAGGCAGTGAAGATGGCGAATCGAATAAAAGAAGAATACGGAGATCAATTCTTTGATGTCTTGATTACTGTTCATCCAGATGGAATCGTAGGCGAAATTAAAGCCAAGGGAGCTAATGTATATCACGCAGGTCAGGAGTTAAAGAAGTATGTAGATGAGCATCAAATGGATTATGAGGATGTGATGGTGTCTTGTTTTGACGCAGATACACTGCCAAGTCGTCAGTACTTTGCCAATCTGACTTATAAATATGTAATTAATCCGGAAAGAACCTATCGGAGTTATCAGCCAATCCCATTATTTAATAACAACATGTGGGATGTTCCAATGATGAATAGGCTAGTAGCTTTTGGTTCTTCCTATTGGCAGATTATTGAGTCTACTCGTCCGTATCGACTTGTTAATTTCTCTTCACAAGCAATGAGTTTGAAGACCTTGGTAGAGATTGATTTTTGGGACAAGAGTGTGGTATCAGAGGATTCAAAGCAGTATTACCGGGCATATTATCACTATCATGGTAACCACAAAGTTGTTCCAATCTTTGCACCAGTATCAATGGATGCAGTGATGGGTAAAAACTATTGGGACACAATGAAGGCCCAGTATATCCAAAAGCGGAGATGGGCATGGGGGATTGAGCATCTTCCATATGTAATGGAGAAGTTCTTCTCAAAGAGGGGAATCATGACTTTTTATGAAAGAGCTATTCACCCGTATAGAATATATGTAGGACATGTAGCATGGGCTACATCGTCACTGTTGATTGCATTGGGTGCATGGATGCCAGTGTGGTTGAATGCGGACTTTAGAAGCTCAATCCTGGCATATCATCTACCAGTTCTTGCCCGTGATTTATTAAGTATTACCTGGGTAGGTATTGCTCTTCAGGCAATTATTGCAATGCAATTGTTGCCACCAAGACCAGACCATCATGGGATTGGTAAGAATATTGAGATGATTTTGATGTGGATTCTAATGCCAATATCTGGAATATTGTTTGGATCATTGGCAGCAATTGATGCTGAAACGAGATTGATGTTTGGAAGATATCTGGGTTTTCATGTAACTGCAAAAGAGCGTAAAAGTACGATTGATCACCATCGGGTGGATATTACTTCGGTTAAGAACTCTTAATCGTTTTCTCGATAAAGAAGTGTGATTTTGAATTGGCTAGTTTAAGTAGTTCTAAGTTGGCTGGTAAAACTTCTTTTGGGCTGTAATCACTAAGGTTTCCCCAGAAGGAATTTTTTAGTTTGCCAGTTGGGTGATGCCCAACGAAAACGTGGGCTAACATTTGGCTAACTAATTCGTCCTGTTCGTAAACGGTAATGTAGGAATCACCGATGTGATTTAAATCGGCTTTAATGCCGGTTTTTTCTTTTAGTTCTCGATTGGCAGCTGTAAGGATGGATTCACCTAAATGAATTTTACCGTACGGAAAACCTATTAAATCGATAAAGGGTTGTTTTTGGCGTTGGTATAAGAGCTGTTGCCCGTCTTCGTTAAAAACGATGATAAGGGTAACGATTTTAGGTTGGATTCTGGGTTGAAAACTTTTAAGGCTTAATTTATCAGCGAATGCCTTGCCGGTAGGGGTGAGGTGGTAGTGGTCATTGGTTTTGGTAACTAAGTTTTTTGAAATTAGTTTTTTGAGGTAATACATAAAATGATTACCTTCTACAGTAAGGGGTTTGATGTCCCTGTATCTGGCTTTGTTTTTGTGGACGAGAATACTTAAGATGTGGTTTTCGATTTTGTGCATGTGAATATTATATATGAATTTGACTCAAAATGTTTTGACTAGAGAGTAAGTTTTATCGTAGATATTATTAGGTTGGTTTTGAACCTTACATTGTGGCGAGGATGACATGGATAAGCAGAAGCTTGTCGGAATAGGTGGTCCAATTCCTGCCGAACTATTATCTGAACTTCACAAGTTAGAGGAGGAGTATGAAGACGAACGTGGAGAGGGAGAACAGGTGGATGGTTCTCGAATGGGATCAGCAAACTGTGTTGGGCTCATGTGAACCGGTCACTATCGTACAAGGCTTTCTTCCTGGGCATGAATATGTTCGGGTTCGTCTTGTCTTTGACGTGAATAACAAATTCGTGAAGGCATCTCTGGACCGAAAGTCTGGATGGGGTCATGATCGCAAGGAGGCTACTTGTCCCTTGGGGGAACAGGAGGCGTCTGTATTACTACGGAGCTGCGGTCATCGTGTGATCAACAAGCTACGTTACACACTTAACCAAGACAATGGTGTAGAAGAGAGCTTGGACATCTACGATGGTGTGCTGGTTCCCTTTGGCCTGGTCAAGTTTGAACGAGAAGGTAGTCTTGATGAAAGTCTTCCTCTCGGGATACACGATGCAGTCAAGGTTACCAACACCGTTTCAGACCAACAGCTGGCTGAGCTCTGTGAAGAGATTCAGCTTGGGATGTGGGAAGGAGTTGGTCCTGAAGTTCTTATGGAGCAAATCCTGGATCCGATCAGGACAACAGTGATAACCGGTCCACCTGGATCGGGAAAAACTTCGGTGCTCAAGGTGCTAAAGACAGCAATGGGGCATCAGATTCATTTCCTGGATGAGGTTGCCAGAATGGTGATCACTGGCTGTAACTGTCCTGTCCCGATTGATTTTCCAAGCGAGATGAAACGATTTGAGCGGTTGGTGATGTCAACTCAACAAACGGTTCACAAGTTTGGCTTGCAGAGGGCGAGGCTGGCTGGGAAAAAGATTCTGGTTTCTGACCGGTTTCTGGACCCTGTGGCATATCTAGGACCAGGTCTGAATCGTGGGCAGAAAGAGACCATCTTACGGGTGAATATTGGGTATGAACTGTCCAAGATTTACCAGGTTATTGTTCTGTTGCTGCCAGACAGAGAGACCTATGAGAGATATCAGTCTCAGGATGATGCACGGTCTGAGTCTTATGATGAGGCTCTATTGATCCAGGAATGGATTCTGGATGTCTACTCATCCCATCCCAATCTACTGACTGTCAATCCGGTCGCTGAAGGTCAACTTGATGCCAAGTTTGATCTCGTACGCAGGGCTATTGTTGGAGAGTAGAAAATGGTCATAATTACCGCCCCCTCGGGGGCGGCTTTTTTTATCTGAAAATAGGTGTTGACATAGGATGTAGGGGTCTGTATTCTAGTACTTGCAAAATTAATCTTTTAAAACGAGGTGAATTTGGAGCGAAAGCTTCATAGACGGGTGCAAAATATTGCAGCTGTTTTTACATCATTCTAGCGATTGATTTTACGCCCTTTTCCAATCAGTAAGTACTTAGATATCCTTTAGAGTTAATTATTTTTGGGCTTACTTATTAAGTAAGCTAACAGTTGGAATCATCCGGACGCCTATTTATAGGTGTCACGGTTTCAACTTTTTATTGAGAGTTTGATCCTAGCTCAGGATGAACGCTGGCGGCATGCCTAACACATGCAAGTCGAATGTTGCAGCAATGTAAACATGGCAGACGGCTGAGTAACGCGTGGGGACGTACCCCGAAGTCGAGCATAACCCATCGAAAGGTGGGATAATTCTCGATGTTGTCGAAAGACTAAAGATTTATCGCTTCGGGAGCGACCTGCGTCCGATTAGCTTGTTGGTGAGGTAATGGCTTACCAAGGCTTTGATCGGTAGGGGGCCTAAGAGGGTGACCCCCCAGACTGGGACTGAGACACGGCCCAGACTCCTACGGGAGGCAGCAGTGAGGGATTTTCCACAATGGACGAAAGTCTGATGGAGCAATGCCGCGTGGAGGAAGAATGACTTCGGTTTGTAAACTCCTTTTGCGAGGAAAGATTATGACGGTACCTCGCGAATAAGGCGCTGCTAACTACGTGCCAGCAGCAGCGGTAATACGTAGGCGTCGAGCGTTATCCGGATTTATTGGGCGTAAAGGGTCCGCAGGCGGACTTATAAGTCTGACATCAAAGATCTCGGCTCAACCGAGGGAAGGTGTTGGAAACTGTAAGTCTAGAGGCCGGTAGAGGTTACTGGAACTTATCGAGTAGGGGTAATATCCGTTGATACGATAAGGAACACCAAAGGCGAAGGCAGGTAACTGGGCCGGCCCTGACGCTCAGGGACGAAAGCGTGGGGAGCGAACGGGATTAGATACCCCGGTAGTCCACGCCCTAAACGATGGATGCTAGGCATTAGTGGCATCGACCCCCCTAGTGCCGAAGTTAACACGTTAAGCATCCCGCCTGGGGAGTACGGTCGCAAGACTAAAACTCAAAGGAATTGACGGGGACCCGCACAAGCGGTGGAGCATGTGGTTTAATTCGATGCTAAGCGGAGCACCTCACCAAGGTTTGACATCCTGTTGAAAGTCACCAGAAATGGAGACCCTCCTTTTGGACAACAGTGACAGGTGCTGCACGGTTGTCGTCAGCTCGTGTTGTGAAATGTACCGTTAAGTCGGATAACGAGCGCAACCCCTATTGCCAGTTAGATATGTCTGGCGAGACTGCCGTGGTTAACACGGAGGAAGGTGGGGATGACGTCAAATCAGCGTGGCCTTTATACCTTGGGCGACACACGTGCTACAATGGGTAGGTAACAAAGGGTTGCGAAGCCGAAAGGTGGAGCTAATCCCATCAAAACTACCCCCAGTTCGGATTGAGGGCTGCAACTCGCCCTCATGAAGTCGGAATCGCTAGTAACCGTGAATCAGCCATGTCACGGTGAATACGTTCTCGGGTCTTGTACACACCGCCCGTCACACCACGAAAGTGAGAAACGCCCGAAGTCTCTAGTAATAGGGCCTAAGGTGGAGCTCATGATTGGGGTGAAGTCGTAACAAGGTATCCCTACCGGAAGGTGGGGATGGAATACCTCCTTTCTAGGGAGAAAGATTGATAGTAGGTAACCTTGACCTTGTGTCGGTTATACAACTATCTATCTCTAGATGTAGTCGATGCGCTTTGTAAACGGCTTGTGAACAAAGCGTAGGGGATATCTAAGTACTTATTGGTTAGAAGAGGATATACGATTAACGGCTCACGAAAGTGAGCCGTTAATTTATGTACTAATTGGTGGTTTAGCGCCAGTAGCCGATAATGGCTGCCATGGCGATGAGGGAAACCAACCAGTATCCTGCGTTTATGAACCAATATGTCCAAGGTTTTTGTTCCCAAGTGACTGCACCCATGGTGATAGGCACAAAGAAGCCTAACCATGCCCAGAATGCGGTTGAGATGGCGCTCTGGACAGTGATTTCAATCCCGAAGCCTTGGGCTGCGAGATAAATGAAGTGGGAGAGGATGTAGGCCATTAGGAAGCCTGTGATGATCATAAGAACCCAGCTGATAACTGGTGTGTTCTTCATATTCACATTGGCAATCTTGGACCAGTAATCACCAAAAACTTTAGGAGAATACCAAATAGATCCAATGACCATATTAGAAACCACGGCTGCTAGAATTGCTAGATAGTTTACAGGAATATCCATATTGAGGATGGAGTAAATATTATTGATTACATTATAGGATAAAAACTAAAAAACATCCGTTGTGGATGTTTTTAGCATTGGTGGACCTGCGGGGATTCGAACCCCGGACCCCCTGCTTGCAAAGCAGGTGCTCTAGCCAACTGAGCTACAGGCCCAATGTGTTAATAAACGAGCTTTTGCAAGCTCATATGGATTTTATATACCTAAGAAGCCTAAGTCAATAAAGTTAAGCATAATTAGGAGCCCAAGAAGGATTCCAATAATGCCAAATAGGAAGTAGGCGTAGTAGGTACTACCCAGATATCTTTCTGCCCAAGCTATCTGTAATCCGACTACTTCAGTGACTTTCTTGTAGTTGATTGCCAATAAGAGGCCGAGTACAAACAAAACGATCCCAATAAAAAATTTCATAACTAGATTATATCAGGTTGGAATTGTATTGATAGGTACTGGATTTTTTGCTATTTTAACTGTATTCTAAAACACGTTAGAGAAGGGCATATAGCTCAGCTGGTTAGAGCGCAGTCCTGATAAGACTGAGGTCCCTGGTTCGAATCCAGGTATGCCCACCACAATCTAAATAAAAAACAGAGCTTCTTCGCTCTGTTTTTTAATCCCAATGATCTTCCTCTAGATTTGCAAACTGGAGTTCTTTTCTTTCTAGGACTTGAAGTAGATGGGTTAGGTGAGAAAGGAAATCACTAATCACTGAATAGTTGGAATCTTGAGCTGCTAGTTCTTTAATTTCTGCTAGTACCTGTTGAGATTCAAGGATGGCTGCCCGCATTAAGCTACTGGCTTTGTTTTGACCGGGTACAAGCTGTTTAAGAGTGGGAGAAATTCCGACGTTAAAATAGGCGATACAGTTCATAAGACCTTGGACATCTGATGCATTGATGGCACCTAAGGCGGCGATGGTGGAGGGATCGATTTTGTTTTGAAGCATGAACTTTAAACCAAATAACTTATGCTGAATTTTTTGAATAAGCTTTTTAACATCTGGTATATTTGAAAAAGCTCTGGCTACCCCCAGAGCAACGATAAGTTTTTCAATATCTTGATGCGTGTTAGTCGATGGAGTTGGTTTGGCAAAGATATCTGCTAAATTACCCATCGGTCTATCGTTGGGGGAATTCGGCTGATTTGTGCTTCTAGAATAAGTTTTTACCATACAGGACATAGTAGCACAAGTTGGTTTAGGTACAATATAGCTATGGCAGAAATCAAAACTACAGGAATTGTTATCAAAAAGACAGATCTGGGAGAAGCGGATAGATTATTAACTGTCCTATCTTCAGATTTAGGTAAGGTGAAGGTAGTGGGTAAAGGGATTAGAAGACCCAAAGCAAAGCTGTCTGCTTGGTTAGATATGTTTAGATACAATCATCTAACCCTGGCTAAGGGTAAGACATTTTATATTGCTACAGGCGCTCAGACCGAGGAGCTGCTACTCAAGGAAGGAATGGATTGGGATCGCTTAGCGGTTGGTTATTACCTGTGTGAATTGCTGGATAAGAACGTAGAGGAACATCAGGAGCTTCCGGGCTTATTTGAATTGTTAAGAGAATCACTAATGGATTTAGGTCAAGGAGAGGTATCTGAGCTGCTGATTAGAGCGAGCTTTGAATTAAAGTTTTTAGAATTGTTAGGGGTTAGTCCAGAACTTGAAAGGTGTGTGGTGACTGAAGCGGAGCTGAATGTAGAACAGCAATACTTCTTTAGTATGCGAATGGGTGGAGTGGTAAGCCAGGAGGGTATACACCGGGATGATTTCGCCAGACAGGTGGGTGTGAATGAAATAAAGATGATGCGAGTGTTGCGTCAGTATCCAGTTACAGCAGTGGCCAAGATTAAGGTAGAGAGTGAGGTAATAGAAAAAACAGCCCTATGTATATCGGACTTTGTGGCACACGTTCTAGAGGCAAGAACTAAATCAATGAAGGTTAGCGAAGCAATAGCTTAGCGTTTACGACGGCCATGAAAAGCCGTGTGGACTTCTTTGAGTTGCTTGTTGGTGATATGGGTGTAGACCTGGGTAGTGGTTATCGAGGAGTGTCCCAGGAGGGACTGTACCGATCTAATATCGGCTCCATTAATGAGCAAGTCGGTAGCATATGAGTGTCTAAGTGTGTGAGGGGTAACCTGTTTTACAATGCCTGCCAGAGTGGCATATTTTTGAATAATACGCTGAACGGTTCGAGGTGTAATTGGCTTATATGTTTCTGTGGTTCCGTGGGAGATGAATACGTGTTCATTGTCATCTCTGCGTTTATTTAGATAGTTGGCCAAATGGAGTTTGGCATCATTGGAAAGGAAGACAATTCTAGGTTTTTGACCCTTACCTCTAACAGAAAACTCACCTCGTTTGAGATTGATTTTTTCTTTGGTGAGATTAACTAGTTCAGATACACGCAGGCCAGTTGAATAGAGGGTGTGAAGGATTGCGGTATCACGGAGGTCTTGGAGGGTGTTGGTTTGGGGTACGGCATTGAATAAATCATGAACCTCATTGGCTTCAAGGTAATCGACAATGCGTTGGGGAGTTTTAGCTAGTTCGACTTTCTCAGGAGCTAGGCTCTTGATATCATCCTTAGCTAGGAATTTTAAGAATGCACGGAGAGCGATGATATGGTAGTTCTGAGTAACTGGTTTTAACTCATTGCCATGTTCGTCGACA
This sequence comes from Patescibacteria group bacterium, assembly GCA_041389145.1. Taxonomy (GTDB): domain Bacteria; phylum Patescibacteriota; class Kazan-3B-28; order Kazan-3B-28; family Kazan-3B-28; genus JAWKSK01. The sequence continues at coordinate 26,189 of JAWKSK010000002.1, forward strand.
TAGCGGTTTAAGAATTTGCGATACTTATGAACAAGTGGGAGATCGATTTGGATAGGGGTGAGGCCAGAGTGTCCTTCTTCAATTGCAAATTCTAAAAAGCGACTTAGGTAATGGTTGTAGTTCTCTAAGGTTTTATTACTCCGGTTACGTTCAATCTCAAGATAATCTAGGAAATCTTGGATGTGGGTTTTTACGGTTGCCATACATTAATTGTGCGACAAGTTGGGTTGGAATGCAAAAAGAAATGGCCTCCCCGTGGGAAGGCCGTGATAATACTGTGATACAGATCTGTTAAGGTCTGTGTGGCGGAGTGCGTTGAGGCAGGGATAAATAAAAGGGTGGATTCATTGGCGCTCCTTGTGTATCTGTAATGTGCGATTGCCGATTAAGGCAATGATGTTGGAGGGTGAACAACGACTAACCCGGTCGTTTAAGGGTAGATTGGAACACCTCCTTAGTGATCATGCACCGAATGGATTGTTGAAAGGTGCGTGATATTTTTATTTAAACAGAAACTAATTTATTTAGGAAGGTAGTTGAGTGGATTAAGTGGTTTGTCGTTGAACCGGATCTCAAAGTGAAGGTGAGGTCCGGTAGAGCGACCGGTGGAACCCATAATACCAATGAGCTGTCCTTGTTGGACGTATTCACCGTTTTTAATTTTGAATTCGCTTAAGTGAGCATAACGGGTAACCCAGCCACCTCCATGGTTGATGTCGATATGGTTACCATATCCATAACGGCCTGGGATGACAGTTGCTACACCAGAAGCAGAGGCATAGATACCCCAACCGTTGAGACGGTTTAAGTCTAGAGCTTGGTGGTAGCTCTTGTAGCCTTGGGAAATGAAGTGGGTAGCAGACTGAAGTGGCCAAATGAACTGACCCTGCCCGTCTGCAATGATGGAACTGGCCACTCCACTAGGAGTGATGGTTGCAGAACTACCAGTGCTGGTTTGGTTTGCGGTTGGAGCTTTTGGAGCAACCACACCGGGGATTAAGATTTCTTGTCCGGCAAAAATGGGCTGGCTGGTATCTAGGTTGTTGAATCTGGATATTTCATCAACATCCACTTTATATTTCCTAGAAATTGAGCTTAAAGTGTCGTTTCTGGCAACCGAAACGTAGATACCATCAATTGGTGGAATCTTTAATTGTTGGCCAACGGTTAAGTTGTTACTGGAAAGCTTGTTGGCATATTTAAGTGTATCTGGGGAAATACCAAAATCTCTGGCAACAGATGCTACAGACTCACCAGCTCTGACATCGTAAACAATAGTAGTGGTACGGTTGTTGCGAGTGATGATGGTTTCGGTAGCACCAGTTTTAAAGATAAAGTCACTGTTTTCACCGACTGTCACAATAACTTCGTCATAGAGTGCTGATTCGTGGAAATAGTTTGCTGATGCAAGTTCAATCACAGTTCTAGATCTTGCAGGAGAGGATGGGGAAGAGAAGGTTTGTTCTGGAGTTACTCCTGAGATGATGACGATTAAGGCAAGTACGGCGATGCCCCAGTGGCCAGTAAAGGCGTTTAAGGAACGACCAAAATGCTTTTTGGAGATCAGTTTTTTATACTTGCCGAAATAACCACCGGTGTTGAATCCGAGGCGTTTAAGAGAACGTTTGCGAGTAAGTTTGACTGGCTCTTCTACAACTTCTGGTTGCTTCTTAGGGGCCACCTTTTTGGGCTGTTTCTTTGCTGCTAACTTGTCGCTTAATCTGGGTTTTTTCGGTTTACTAATTGCTAATGAATTAGTGGATATAAATGTTACCTGGGTAACAGATGCATTATACTATGCCACAAATAAGGATAATGTCAATCGTTAGTTATGGTCGACAACAGTGATCTGAATGGCACCGTCAAAGCGGGTAACGGCATTGGCGGCATCTATTAAAAGTAGGTTGGCGCTATAGCTTCCTGGGTTGAGTGGGGCTGGTAAGGTTTTGCTATAGATACTGGAGCCGTTGAAGTCTGTAAGCTGATAGGTGGTGTTTTCAAATTCAATTTGAACCTGCTCCGTATTTAAGGAAACTGGAATAAAGATACCAAAGCTCTGATTGGCAACAACTGGGGTTGGAGAAACTCTAATGTTATTGCGGTCATAGGTTAAGGGTTCTGTTTTAATGCTTATGGTAACGGAATTACTATTAGGGCTTCCAATGTCTAAATCATTAATGGCAACTGCGGTCAGGGTTTGTTCACCATCGGTAAGAGCTCGTTCTAAGCGAACTTTGTATGCACCTTTTGAGTCAGTGGTGGTTGAGGTGTTTGGTTGGCCATTATTGGAGATAATAATTCTGGTATTGGCAGGTCCGGTTCCAATGATTTCAGGTTTTAGGATGTTGGTGGAAGTGCCAGCAGTTGGGCTCAAGATTTGGGGAGCAGCAGGAGCGGTTGGATCATGAAGTTCGAGGTATAGTTTTTCGGTAATGGTGCTGGCCTTAAAAGTAATTTCAACAGAACCAGGAGTGGTGCCTGAGGTGTAGATAAAGATAGCTGCAGATTCAACCTGGTTTTGCTTTTGAATGGTTCCAGATCCGCTGGTGATTTCTGCAGTAATGTCACCGATTGTTTTTGGATACTGTGCGGTAATCTTGGTTTGGCTGGTTCCGTTGGCGGCTAATCTGGTCTTATCTGTTTTGATTACCAGATTGGTTTCAGTAAGGGTGTTGAGCCCTTCGTTTATTTTATCAGTGACATTAGTCCAGTTGGTGCCACCAGTAAGGGCCCAAACACCGCTGGCTACAAGGATGAGTAGCGCCAGCGAAAGACTGACGATAAAGATTTTACTTTGTGGTTTTGTTGCTTTAGTGCGTTTCATGAGTGCTTATATATTGTAGGCTGGAATGTCGTGGTCTGGCAATTTAGTAGCAGAATGCTATATTATGGTGGCATAAGTCATAACTGTTTTTGGTTTAAATACAACATGGTAAGAAGGAAAAACGAAAGCGAACCAGCTCCTAAAAAGAGCCCAATGAAATCAACCGCAAAGAAGATCCGGAAGGAGGTTTCGGTTGATGAACCGATGCAGGCAGCAATGCCAAAAATGAAGAAAGCAAGAAAAGGAGGCGGTAGATTGGCGGTTGCGCTAATTATGGTTGCTGTGTTGTTAGGGGTGGGTTGGTTTGCAACCCAATGGTTATTAACTGGCACCAATGGAAACGTGCTTGCCGGATTATTTAACAATCAAACCAAATTAATTGGTGAGGAAGAGGGAAGAGTTAACTTTATGTTGCTCGGTAACCCAGGCCAAGAAGATTATGATGGCACCAGGTTAACGGACACCATTATGGTGGCAAGTTATGATGTGGAAAACGATTCTTTGAATCTATTCTCAGTTCCACGTGATTTATATGTACCAGTTCCAACTGGTGGTTTTGCTAAAGCAAATGCAGTATATGAGATTGGAGAAGATAAGAATAACGACGGAGCAGGTGCAGTAAGAGATATGTTAGAGGAGATTTTAGAGATAAAAATTCCTTACTACATGCGTATTGATTTTGATGGCTTCACCAAGGTGATAGATGAGTTGGGTGGGGTTACTGTAAATGTTGAAAAGGCATTGAGCGATCCGTTCTATCCAGGTCCAAACTTTGGTTATCAGTTAGTTGAATTCAGCCAAGGAACATACACCATGGATGGTGAAACTGCTCTGAAATATGCAAGGTCACGTCAAACTACATCTGATTTTGATCGGGCTAGAAGACAACAGCAAATTATCTTGGCTCTAAGAGATAAGGCAATGGATTTGGAATTGTTAACTGCTCCAACCAAAGCATTTGAAATCTTAGATGTCTTGAGCAACCACTTTGCTACTAACTTAAATCGTTCTGAGTTTGAAAGACTGATGAGGTTGGTTGTTGATTTTGATTCAAATAATGTTGTGAGTAAGGTGTTTGATGATAGTCCTGCAGGATTGTTGTATGGAACTCGGGTGGATAATATCTATGTCTTAAAGCCGGTAAACGATGATTACACAAAGCTTGCTGATTTCGTAAACAATGCGCTAACCAAACCAGCAGACGACAATACTTTACCTGAAGTAGTTGAAGAACCGCTCAAGATTGAAGTCATGAATGGTACCAATGTTACCGGGCTAGCTGGCAAGGTGGCTGATAAGTTATCTGGATTTGACTTTGACATCGTTAGAGTTGCAAACAATGCAACAAGGGGATTCGAAAATCCAGTTATCTACGACAACACAGATGGTAAGAAGTTTTCTAGCCTTAAGCGGTTAGCAGAAATTCTGGGAGCAACGATTAGCACTGAGAAAATTACCCTTCCTGCTAATGTAGAGGCTCGGGTAGTGGTAGGTTCAAGTTCAGAAGGATTTGCTAACTAGTACGTTATGCCAAATTTAAAGAGAGTAGCCCGTTGGTTATGGGGCAATCGCAAGGCCTTGATTAGTTCAGGTCTTGCTTTGGCAATACTGTGGACTATTTTCTTCAATACTTCTTGGCTGGGCTGGGGACTGATTGGGCTTGGAGTGGTGCTATTCGTGGCAGTGTGGTGGGCTACCAATTTCTCATTCAAAGAGAAAAGCTTTTGGTTATTAGTGGCACACATGTTTTGGATCTCTGGTGGGGTTATTGGTTTTGTACTGTTTAATATTGTGGTTCTGTGGCACTTCTATCTAATTGCGGGTTTGGTTGCAGTTTTGTGGTGGTGGCTACTGATGATGTATGAATCATTTGCTGCCAGTGGAACTTGGCCAGTGAGAGTAAGGCCGGTATTGGACTTCTTTGATCTAGTGGCATATTTCTTTATTGGATCTACTTTATTGTTAGCTGCAGATTTCTATGGGTTAACTGCTGGATGGTTGGTTGTTGCAGTGGCGCTCCAGACAGTTCTGGCATTGTATCTGAGGTTCTGGAGAGAAGAGATTAAGGGTCTTAGAAGATGGTTGTATGTGGTATTAATAACCTTGCTTACTCAGGAAGTAATGTGGGTGATTAGCTTCTGGCATAGAGGGGTTTATTTAAAGTCCTTTATGCTCGCAATTTTGTTTTATCTGATGGTTGAATCTGTGGTTCACTATGCCCAGAATAAGTTGACGGTGCGAGTTGCGCTGGAGTACATTGGTCTTGTTGTGGCAGCACTCGTGGGAGTGCTAATTGTCGACGGATTTCTAGTATTAAGGTAAACCAAGATGGAAATTAAGAACGAATTACGAAAGTGGAGCGGCTTTATATTGTCAGGGGTAGTCGGTGCGTTGGTGACTGCTATGATATTGGTTCCGCTAATTAATAATGCAATTAGAACTGGTAGTTTGCAGCCAATTGCGGTTGAAGAAGAATCTGCAACTATTGATGCCGTGAATAAGATACTGCCCTCTACAGTGGCAATTATTAGTAGTCAGAACGTTAGAAGCGTATTTGGGGGAGTGTTCGAACAACGTGGCGGCGGTACTGGGTTTGTAATCAGTGCAGATGGATTAATTGCAACCAACAGGCACGTGGTGGACTCTGAATCTGCTTCATATTCGGTGGTGACATCTGACGGTAAGTCATATGATGCAGAGGTGGTTGCCAGAGATGCTTTGGCAGATTTGGCAGTAATTAAAATAGACGCTATCGGACTTCAAGTAGCAGAGCTGGGTGATTCAGAAAATATTGTATTAGGTCAGAAGGTGATTGCAGTGGGCAATGCGTTAGGGGAATATCAGAACTCTGTAACTACCGGGGTGGTAAGTGGTATTGGTAGGGTAATTACGGCTGGTGATGGATCTGGTAGTAGTGAAAGGCTTGAAGGAGTGATTCAGACAGATGCAGCTATTAATCCAGGCAACTCAGGAGGACCGTTACTGAACCTTTCTGGTCAGGTGATTGGAATTAATACAGCAATAGATCAGCAGGGTCAGTCAGTGGGATTTGCAATCCCAATTAATAGTGTTAAATCTGCACTGAATTCCGTAATTGCAGATGGCGAGATTGTTAGACCAAGACTGGGGGTAAGATATCTGCAAATCACCAAAGAATTTGCTGAGCTTAACAAACTAGATATTACTGAAGGAGCCTTGGTAGCTCGGGGTGATACAGCCAGTGAAGTAGCCGTGATTCCAGGTGGACCTGCAGATATTGCTGGAATTGAAGAAGGAGATATTCTGGTATCGATTGATGATGAAAAGATTACGGAAAAGAAAGGAATCCCTTCAATCTTACAGAACTACAAACCAGGTGATGTTATCGATATTGTTTTACTGAGGAATGGCAAAGAGCAGACAGTAAAGGTGACATTAGGTAAACTGTAGATATGGTAAAACTTGGTAGATATCGTCACTACAAAGGGGGAATCTATAACGTAATTGCTGTTGGGTTATTGGAATCCAACCATGAACCAATGGTGGTTTATGTAAGCGAAGAGGAGTCCGGTGAGTTTCCGGCAGGTTCTACTTGGATTAGATCTGAGAAGGAGTTCATGGCCACGATGGATGACGGGAGACCACGGTTCCAGTACTTACTAGCATAGATATGACAAAACCCGCCGGTAAAGGCGGGCTTTGTTTTTGTGTTCAAACACAAACCTTACTTCTTGTGACCAAGGTCCTTGCGGACGTCGTCCAAGGCATCTGCTGCAGTCTTCTGACCACCAAGACCGAAGGCGAGACCTCCAGCCAAAGCGAACATGAAGAAGAGAGCAGTGAGGAAACGATCGATAATGATCGCAGCAATACCGAGCTGTTGCAATGCAACTGCAATGGTAAAGACGTAGATTGCCCATTTGGTAACAGTAGCAAGAAGATTTGCACTGTGAATACGAGCTGCACCTACGGTTCCACGAACGATACCAGAGAAGAAGTGGGCTGCAAACAAACCAATTAACAAGATACCGATGGCTACAAACACGTTAGGAATGTAGGCAAGGATATTGTTTAAGAAGTCTGTAACTTTGGAAAGCTTGAGGACATCTGCTGCTGCCAAGAAGGCAATAAGCAAGATGGTCCAGCGAACCAACGCACCAACGAACTCTGATACTTCCATATCGAATCCAGATTTTTGGAAGATTGTCTTAGTTCCAACTTTGTTTAGGGTTTGATCTAAGCGAATTTGCTTTAAGATTTGGGTTACCAAACGGTCAAGTCCGGCAGCAAAAATCCAACCAACCAACAAGATGACGATAGCGCCAACCAAGTTTGGTAGGAAGTATAAGAAACGTGCCCAGATGTCTTGCAGTGGGTTGAGGACTGCATCGCCCCATACGTTGAAGAGATTGTCTTGCATCTCTAAATCCTTTGGTTATTAGTATTTCTAAGATAAAAACGTGATTACTTCGACCCCAATTAAAGGAACAAATATTACGACCTCATTATAGCAAAAACTGGCTTACTTATCATCTGGGGGTGGTTTTTTGATATGATATGAGGGATATGGGTAACTAATTTTGATATGAATAACAGAACATGGCTTTGGTTTGTAGTGGTTTTAGCGCTAGCAATGGCTAGTTACTTTATGTTTGGGTCTTTAGGTAAAGAACCGGTAGGTGACGATACTCAACAAGAGGTAGATACAAGTGAATCTCAGTCTACTGATTCAAGATTTATTAATTACACACCAGAAGCAGCAATGGCTGCCGCAGAAGAGGGTGATGCAGTATTATTCTTCCATGCTCCTTGGTGTCCAACCTGCAGGGCATTAGAGGCAGATATTAACTCACATTTAGCTGACATTCCTGAGAATGTAACAATCTTAAAAACAGACTACGATACCTATCGGGCAATGGATTTGGGTAAGAAGTTTGGAATTACCATTCAGCACACATTGGTTCAGGTTGATATTGATAATAATCAGATTAAGAAGTGGAGCGGAAGCCCAACATTAAGTAGTCTATTGGCTGAAATAGTTTAATGGTATTACTGATTGTTTCCTTTTTGGCAGGGGTGCTAACCGTATTAGCACCTTGTACGTTGCCGGTGTTGCCGGTGATTTTTGCGAGTGCTGCTGGGTATGCTAACTGGCGAAAGACAATGGTGGTGATCCTATCACTTGCAGGATCGGTGTTGTTGTTTACATTATTGTTGAAAGCCAGCACCGTACTGATTGATATTCCGCCAACTTTCTGGCAGTGGTTTGCTGGCGTGATTTTGATAGTTATTGGGATTACTTATGTGTGGCCAAGCCTATGGGCAAGGTTGGTTGGCGGAATCAATGGTGAGCAGGCAGCAAATAATCTACTAACCAAAGGATTTAGACAGGAAGGCTGGGCAGGCCCAGTATTAATGGGTGTGGCATTGGGTCCGGTATTTTCTAGTTGTAGTCCAACCTATGCAGTTATCTTGGCTACCGTATTGCCACAAAGCTGGGGATTGGGATTGGTTTATCTACTAGCTTATATCTTCGGGTTTTCTTTATTATTGGTTCTGATTGCTTGGTTGGGACAAAGTTTGGTGTCCAAATTAACAGTGCTATCAGATCCAACAAAATGGCCTAGAAAGGTGATTGGAATAGTATTGATTGTGCTTGGTTTGTCGATTGGTTTGGGATTAGAAAAAGACCTTGAGGCTAGTCTCATAGGCAATGGTAGTTTTGGGTTGTTGAACTTTGAGAATCAACTGCTTGAGTTGATTGATAACTAATTGGTGCTGGAGAGAGGACTCGAACCTCCACGCCTGACGGCACTGGTTCCTAAAACCAGCGTGTATACCATTTCACCACTCCAGCTGGTAGTTATACTGTAATCATATCTTTGAGTTGGTCAAACTTTGCAGTGGAGATGCCGGTTACATTTTGGATATCTTCAATAGATGAAAAATCACCGTTAAGGATACGGTGATCGATGATTCGTTGAGCGGTGACGGGTCCAATACCAGGAAGGATGTCTAGTTGAGATGCGGTGGCGGTATTGATGTTTATCTTGCTACTTGTTACTGGTGTGGATGGGGTAGTGGCCGAAGAAGAAATGGTTGGAGTGGTGGGTTGAAGTTTATCCCCGTATTGAGGGATGTAGATTTTGGTGTGGGATTCTAGCTGTTGGGCACGGTTGATGGTTTGAGCAATTGCTTTGATATCTGCTTGATTACTAAATCCACCAGCAGCTTTAATACCGTCTTCTACGATACTGTTGCCGGTTAGGAAATAGACTCCAGGATTGGCAACACCACCTGCAATATCTACAACTATCTGACTATCGGTTGAGGTGGTTGAGTTTTCTAATTCTGATTCAGTAATGATTGGGATTGCATCTGGATCGGATGCAAGGCTGACTGGGGCAGGGGCCACCATGAGGTAGACGCCAAGGGCAAGGGTAAGGGTGAGAAGACCAAAAAGCCAGAAGCGATATTTAAGAAAAATTGCTTCAGCTGGACTTGGCTTAGGCTCGAGTGAAGAAGGAGAGGACTGTGTCTCCATAGCGTTTACGGTTTAAGAGTTTGAAGGCATCGGGATATATTGGCTCGGTGTCGTTGCGATGTTCGATGATAATGATTCCGTTATCAGCTAGTAGACTTGGATTGTCCCAGCCGGTAATATCTAAAGCCTCTTCATACCAAGGATCGGCAAAGATGAAGTCGTAGGGGAATTGATTGGCTTCTAGGAAAGAATCAACATTCATCATTCGAATAATCGATAAATCACTAACTCCCAAATCCTGGGCGTTTTGTTTAATCAGCTGATAGTGATTTCGGTCTTTGTCGATGAAAGTGGCTCGATTGGCGCCTCGACTTAAGGCTTCAAAACCAATTGCTCCAGAACCTGCAAACAAATCTAAAAACTGCTTGTTCTGAACACTAGGACCAAGGATGTCGAATAAGGCCTTTCTAGCAATTTCTGGACTAGGCCTGAGACTGGGAATGGTCTTGATAAAGCGACCGCTTAAGTGTCCGCCTGTGATTCTGATTCTACTCATTATTCTGCGTGGTAGTTAGGGGTAGCTATTTCTAATTGTTCCATAAGTTGGGGGTAAAGTTCTAGGGTAGGACTTAAGTGTAGTAGTTCTTTAGCAGCTGCTTGGGCGAATTCAATGCGGGCTGGGTCGGACCAGTCTGCAAGTCTGAACTTCACAAATCCAGCCTGAGAAATTCCAGTCAGACTGCCTGGACCTCTAAGTTCGAGGTCAAGTTCGGCAAGCTTGAATCCATCTGTAGTGGTGGCAAAGAGTTCCAGACGTTCCATGATATCAGTGTCTTCTTCGGTAGGGGTGACAAAACAATATGATTGGTGGTTAGAACGACCAACCCGACCTCTGAGCTGGTGTAGTTGGGAAAGACCAAAGCGTTCTGCCCCTTCGATTAGCATGACTGTCGCGTTGGGAACATCGATACCAACTTCGATAACAGTAGTGGTGACTATAATGTCTAGTTCATGGTTTTTGAACTGTTCCATAACTTGAGCTTTAGTGCTGGAATCTAGTCGACCATGGAGAACTCCAACGCTGTGGTTAGGGAATAGTTTACGAATTGCATCCGCTTCTTTTTCTACAGATTTTGCGTTGAGTTTAAGGCTGGTTTCAATTAATGGAGTGACGATGAATGCTTGATGTCCAAGTTTGAGTTGGTTTTTGATTTGGGTGTAGGCAGCTTTACGTTGGGAGTTGGAAATAGCTTGGGAAATGATAGGTAAGCGATGGGCAGGTGGCTGGGGAATAATAGAAAGGTCTAAATCTCCAAAGAGGGTTAGTGCGAGAGAGCGAGGAATTGGAGTAGCGGTAAGGCTGACGAAGTGAGGGTAGATATGTTTTTGTTGGTTACTACCTGCAAGTTTTAAGGCTTCGCGTTGTTTGACCCCAAAGCGATGTTGTTCGTCGACGACAACAAGGTTTAGGTTATTAAACTCAACTGTTTTGTGGATTAGCTTGTGTGTGCCAATCACAATATCGGCATTTGTGTCACCGATGGTTTTGCTTTGGGTTTGTAAACTAATAGTGAAGTTAAACTGTTCGGCTAGGGGTTGAAGATTGTAGTAGTGCTGGTGGGCAAGAACTTCGGTAGGAACCATTAAGGCTGATTGGAAGTCAAAACGAGCAGCGTTAAACATGGCTAGAGTAGCCACGATGGTTTTACCAGACCCGACGTCTCCTTCGATAAGTCGGTTGGTAGGGGTGGGCTTGTCAGTGTCTTGTAATAGGTCCCAAAGTGCCCGTTTCTGGCCGTTGGTGAGAGTGAATGGCAGATTACTAATTACATCCTTGATGAATGCAAGGTCGGTAGGGATGGGCTTAGCTTTGGAGGTGGTGAGGAAGTTTTTTCCTGCTTGGACTTGAAGCTGAACTCCCAGAAGTTCATCAAAAGCTAGACGTTCTTTGGCAGCTTCAAGTTTGGCAGTGTCAGTAGGGAGGTGAAGTTGCCTAATGGCAGTATCTAAATCTAAGAGGTTCCATTTCTTAACCAGTTGGTTAGGAAGAGGATCGACAATAGTGTCCAAATTGGGGATGAGCCGCATGAAGATGCGACGTAGAATTTTGGTGGTAAGACCACCAATACTAGAATAGGTAGGTACTATTCTTCCTGAATGGATTGGGGTTTTTTCGGCAATTTCGACACTTGGATTGGAGAACATTAGGCCTCGTTTGCCTTGGACAAGAGCACCGGTAAGGTAGTAGTAGGTTTCGGTTTTAAGGTTTTTTACCAGGTATGGTTGATTGAACCAGGTGATGTCTACTGAACCGGTGGCGTCATGGGCAGTGGCCTGTGTAAGCACCATTCTGCGCCTGGATGTCCTAAACATCTTGGGGTTTTCGAGGGTGGCTTTGATGGTGTATTTTTGCCCATTTGGTTGTAAATCTTGGATCTGTTGAAGTTGGGTTAGATCATCCCAGGCCCGTGGAAGGATGCGTAAAAGGTCTTGTACGGTAAGGAGACCGAGGCTTACAAGCTTCTCAGTAGTTGCGGGTCCGATACCCGGAATCTTATCTAGTCTGGCATTGGGAGATATCACCTTAGAATTGCTTAAAAATACGCTTCCAGAGCTAAAAAACCATTGACGAAAGGTGATATTTACGATATAATTTAGGTAAGAGCTTGTGAGCTGGGGACAGCTATATAAGCTATATCACCTTACAATTACAGCCTACCATGAAGATGCACGCATCGATTATAGACTTTAACGGAATGCAGTTTCGCTCAGAACGTTCTATAGATGAACGACTTAGAGCTAAAACTCGTGGAAAACTATCTACCCGCAGACGTAAAAACAATGTCGCTCGAAACGTTCGCGGAACATTAGATCAAATATTAGGTTGGTAATGTAAGTTAACTATATGAAAACAGAATAAAGCGAAAGAGCCTGCGTATATGCAGGCTCTTTTGAATTTATGGTGAAGTCCTAGGATTGTGCACGAATGTACGCATCCCGAAAACCCATTCTCATGGAGGTTGATTCGATAATTGGTTGCGGATGGACATCGGAGCAGTGCTGACAAACAGGTGCTAATTGAATATTAGCAATCTGGTCATTTGTGTAACCTGCTTCGATAAACTGAAGATACAACCAATCATTACCAAGAGTCTGGACTAGTTCGGCAGCGCGCCTCCGTTGAATGCTGTTTGGCATAACCACACCTCAAGGTACTTATTCAGCTTTAATGTACTTCTAGTTTTGAGGAGAGTCAATTTAAATGAGCTTCAAGAACTTACGTTTACCAACTTGGATGATTGTCTTGGTTTCTTTTTCTAATTCGAAGGTTGGATTGGTGATTGGTTGGGAATCTAGCTTGATTCCATTTTGATTCATGAGTCTGCGACCTTCTGATTTGGAAGCGATGATATTTTGGTTAACTAGGAGGTCTAGGAGTTCTGTAGTTTTGGTTAGTTTGTAAGTTAGGATGTCGGATGGAAGCTGACCTTTTTGGAATTGGTTGATGAATGCTTGTTGAGCAGTATCGGCAGCCTTCTTGCCGTCATACATTTCTACAATGGTATGAGCGAGTTTGAGTTTGAGGTCTCTTGGGTTTTGGGATTTGAGTTGAGACTTAATTATAGCCAGTTCCTTTAGAGAAATATGAGTGGCAAGACGGAAGTAATCATAGATTGCTTCATCGTTGATTGACATGGTTTTGCCAAACTTATCTTTAGGGGTATCTGTAAGCGAAATGTAGTTGCCGAGTGATTTGCTCATCTTTTGGACTCCATCGGTGCCAACTAGAATACTTGAAGTAATGATGGCTTGTGGTTTTTGGCCGAACTTTTCTTGGTAGGTACGACCCATCATTTCGTTGAAGAGTTGATCATTACCAACGATGGTAAGGTCTGATTTGAGCATGACAGAATCGTATCCCTGGATAATTGGGTAGATCATTTCGTGCATTCTAATTTCGCGACCTGATTTGATGCGGTCCTGAAACATATCACGTTCGATGAGTTGAGCATGAGTGATTTGGGACATTAGGCTGACAAATTCTGATGTCTTCATTTTGCCAAACCAATCGTTATTGTTTTCGATTTCAAAAACAGTTTTGTTGGGTTTAAGAATTTTATTTACCTGTTTGATGTAGGTATTGGCATTCTTTTTAATTTCGGCAGGAGTAATAACTTTTCTGGTTTCGGATTTGCCGGTCGGATCACCAATTTGGGTGGTGAAGCCACCGATTAAGAAGACTACTTTATGACCCCAGTCTTGGAGTTGTCTCATCATCCAGAGGTTTACTCCATGACCAATGTGAATATCTGGTGAGGTAACATCGACACCAAATTTAATTGTTAGTTTTTTACCGGTTTGGAGAGCAACTTTGAGTTCTTTTTCTCCGACAATAGACTCGACGCGGCGAGTTAAAAATTCATTGAGTTCTGTAGGGGTAGGTTTATGCATGACTATATTGTAACTAATTTGTGTCAGATTCGGATATTTTGTATTGTACCCAGAGCTGTAATCAGTTGGTATAATAGGTAAGTTAATCAGAAATTAGTGGGGGTTGGGGGATATTCCCATATGAGTGAATTAATGCCATTTAGGCCAAATTATAGTCGAATTAGAAAACAGATGCGTGGGCGTCGGATTTTGCGTAGAACCCAAAAGCAGGCCTTTTCTTTATTAGGCAGATTGGGGATTAATACCTGGCCAAAGCTAGGATTGGCTGTATTTGCAGTCCTGTTTTTGGCGGTTAGTTTCTTTACAGCAGTAGCTTCAATTGGATTGCCAAACCCAGCAAGATTGGTTATTTATTCTGCTTCAGATTCTACCAAGGTGTTGGATCGGAATGGGGTAGTGCTGTACGACATCTTTAATGAAAAGCGGAGAACTACTATTACATTGGAGGAAATTCCAGATGTATTAAAACAGGCAACAATTGCAATTGAGGATAAAGATTTCTATCACCACAATGGTTTTGATATTAGAGGTTTCTTGCGTGGGGTTGTGTTGGCTCCGTTATCTGGAAAAGGATTCCAGGGAGGTTCAACCATTACACAGCAGTTTGTGAAGAATGCAATTATTGGGGATAGCAGAACAGTTACCCGTAAGGCAAAAGAATTAATCCTAGCCTTCCAGCTAGAACAGATTTATTCCAAGGATAAGTTGTTGGAATTGTATTTGAATGAAATTCCATACGGTAACAGTGCCTATGGAGTAGAGGCAGCATCTCTTACCTACTTTAATAAACATGCAAAAGATTTATCTTTGCCAGAAGCGGCTGCATTAGCTGCGTTACCACAGGCACCATCCAGATATTCTCCTTGGGGTTCTCGTTCTGATCTGTGGTTAGGAAGAAAAGACACAGTATTGAATAACATGTATGACCAAGGTTACATCACCAAAGAAGAAAGAGATGAAGCTAAGGTGGCTGAGATTAAGGTACAGCCACGTAAGGATTCGGTGAAGGCTCCTCACTTTGTGCAGTATGTACGTGAATTGTTAGCTGATAAGTATGGAGAAAAAGTATTAGAAGAAGGTGGTTTGCAAATTACCACCACTTTGGATTGGGATAAACAAAAAGCTGCTGAAGATTCCATTTCAGCAAGAGCAGAGTTCAACTTGTCTAACTACAATGCGGGCAATGCAGCATTGGTATCGATTGATCCAAATACTGGTGAGATTCTAGCAATGGTAGGAAGCAAGGATTACTTTGATCAGGATATTGATGGATATGTAAACGTAGCGGTGGCAGAAAGACAGCCAGGTTCTTCTATCAAGCCAGTGGTATATGCAGCGGCATTCAAGAAGGGATATGGTCCGGCTACGATGCTAATGGATGTGCAGACAGATTTTGGCAATGGGTATACACCACGTAACTACGATGGTGGATTTAGAGGTCCAATTTCTATTCGGTCTGCATTGGCTAACTCCCAAAACATTCCAGCAGTTAAAGCATTGGCATATGCAGGGGTTAGAGAAACTACTGACTTAGCTCAAGATATGGGATTGTCCACTTTGGATGATCCGGAAAGATATGGATTGTCGTTAACCTTGGGTGGAGGAGAAGTGACTTTGTTAGAACTCACATCTGCCTATGGTGTGTTTGCAACTGGAGGGTTAAGAACTGAACCAGTAGCTGTGTTGAAGGTTCAAGACAAGAGAGGCAGAGTGTTAGAAGAATATCAGCCAAGTAAACCAAAGCGTGTATTGGATGCAGAGGTGGCTTACTTAATCAGCAATATTCTTTCAGATGATCCAGCACGTGCTCAGGTGTTTGGAACTGGTGGTCCGTTAACTTTGCCTGGAAGAGTCGTGGCTGCTAAGACTGGTACCACTAACGACTTTAAAGATGGTTGGACAGTTGGATTTACCCCAGACTTAGTAACTGGTGTATGGGCAGGTAACAATCGAAATGAATCAATGTCTGCATCGTCTGGATTGGTGGCAGCTCCAATGTGGAACTCATATATGAGAAGTGCTTTATCTGGGGTTCCAAACAAACCATTCTCAAGACCAGCTGGAATTCGTGATATTGAGGTCGATAAGTTATCTGGATTATTGCCAAGTGATGCTACTCCAGAAACAAAGACTGAAATTTTTGCTAGCTTTGCAGTCCCTACCAAGACAGATGATGTGCATAAGAAGATTAAGGTAGCAAAAGCAGATCCAACCAAGTTGGCACCGGCTGGATTCCCACCAGATCAAATTGAGGAACGAGTATTTGTAGAACTACATTCTGAAAGACCAAATAATGCAGCTTGGGAAAACCCAGTAAAGAAATGGGCAGAAGATAATGGGTTTACCATACCAACAGAAATCTATACAGGTGGATTTGCTGACCCAGATATCACCATCCAAAGTCCATCTAATGGAGCGACTGTAAATGGACCATTTACAGTGGTGGCTAAGATCCGCGATGGAGTAGAAGTTGATAAGGTTGAATTCGTGTTGGATGGTGAGGTGAAAGGAAGTAAGACAAGTGGACCATATCAATTAGAACTTTCTCCACCGATTGATGATTCTACTCACACAGTGCTTGTGAGATTGATAACAAAGAGTAATCAGGTGTCTACTACCGAGATACAGGTAAAAACCTAGTTTGGACATTGGTTTATACGAAATATCGTGATATGTTTGGGGCGCAACAAGTTAGTTGGGGTCGAATTAGTTATACCAGGTAACCTCATGGAGGATTACTATTATGGACGAAAACATGAACAATGATGCTATGCCTCAGAATGATGAAGGCATGATGAACAACGATGGTGACATGAACAACAACGATTCTATGCCTAACGAAGGTGACAACACCGAAATGGGTGGCGAAGGCGAAGCAAAGCCAGAAATGCCAGCTGAAGGCGAAGAAGAAGGTGGTGACATGAACACCGGTGGGGATGACATGGGTATGGATAACGCTGCTTAAGGCGCCAACTAAGTTAGACTCAAATTATAGATATAGCTGACCTCATTTACGGGGTCAGCTATATTTTGTTTGACATAAGATATGAGATAACTAGTATATATAGAGCAAATTAGTTAAGAAAAAGGAGAAAGATGCAAGTTTCTCGAGAAAATGTTTCTGGTAATAAGGTAAAGCTCACCATTACAACTGAAATGGGTGAGTGGAATGAACTATTAGATAGTGCTGCTGCTTCATTGGGAAAGTCTGTAAAGATTGAAGGATTCCGTGAAGGCAAGGCCCCAAGAAGTGTAGTTATTAATAAAGTGGGTGAAGCCCGTGTGTTGTCGGCTGCATCTGAATTAGCAATTGAAAAGTTTTATCCACAAGCAGTTAGGGATGAAAAGTTACGTCCAATTAACTTCCCATCAGTAACTGTGGATCAGGTAGGGTTAGATGCTCCAGTAGTATTTAGCGCCGAAGTGGCAGTAATGCCAGAAGTTACCCTTGGTGACTACACCAAGATCCGGGTAAAGAGAGAGGTTCCAGAAGTTAGTGACCAGATGGTAACTGATACTTTGGAAAGCATGCGCAAAAAGATGGCCGAATACAACGAAGTCGATCGGGAGGCCAAAGAAGGTGACTGGACTGAAATTGATTTCACTGGCTATGTAGATGACAAAGAGTTTCCAGGTGGAGCATCTAAGAACCATCCATTGGTGATTGGGGAGAAGATGTTTATCCCAGGTTTTGAAGAGGGACTGGTAGGAATGAAGGCTGGGGATGAAAAAGAAATTGAAGTTACCTTCCCAACTGAATACCATGCAGCAGAACTAGCAGGTAAGCCGGCTAAGTTTAAGGTGAAGTTGCACAAGGTAAAGGAAATGAGCTTACCTGAACAAGACGATGCTTTTGCTAAAAAGGCTTCTAAGTTTGAATCTTTAGATGAACTAAAGGCAGATATTCGTAAGTTCATGGAAGAGGATGCTAATAGAAGAGCAGACGAACAGGTAAGAGAAGAAGCAATTAAAGAACTAGTTAAGGTAGTGAAGTTGGAAGTTCCAGAAGAATTAGTGGAACAAGAACTAACCGCCATGCTTAACGATCTAAAAGGTAAGGTGGCAAATGCCCACATGACCTTTGAAGATTATTTGGGTAAGGCTGGTACTAATGAAGCAGGCCTTAAATCTCAGTGGAGAGAACAAGCTGTGGATAGAGTAAAGGCTGGCCTTGCCTTAGATGCATTGGCCACTAAAGAAGATATCCAAGTAACTCATGATGAAGTTCATGTAGAGTTGGATAAGTTAAAGGCCCAGTATCCAGACCAAGCTGAAGAAATTGAAAAACACTATGGTGGACATAATCATGGCCACTTGGAAAGTCAGCTAAGAACTAGAAAGGTAGTAGATAGGCTGATTGAGATAGCTGGACAGTGATATGTTGTTACGAATTAAGAATTATAGAGCATTCAGTGGTGATGACGGCTTTGAATTAAATTTATCTGATGGATTCGTAATCTCTCTACTTGGCCCTAATAATGCTGGGAAGAGCTCGGTTCTCAGATTGCTTTACGATTTAAAGGATTTGTTTTCAAGATTAGTAAGGCTTCATGGATTCGGAATTGGAAATCCAAGGTTTGAGTTTAACTACGTCTACTCACACCCTACTGAAATTGTTCCTCGAACCAGTGCTGATGGTGATTTTGAAATTACATTAAAAGACAACATTTCGAATCGCATAGTGTCTATTGTTTTAGTCGTCTCTGGAACTTCTGTAGAAAGTATAAACCTGCTGGTTGATGGAGAGCGCTTTTCTAATTTGGGGTATCAAATTAATAACGACGTCCTTGTTTCTACCCGGGGGGAAGAGAATATTTCTTTGATTTCATTCAGGAAGGTGTTCAATGCTTTGTCTGACACATTTTATGTACCAGCATTTCGCAATGCAATTAATCTCGGTTCGAATGAAAACTATATGGGTCTCAAAACAGGGACTTCCTTTATAAGATTGGTTGACGAACAAATTAGTTCTGATAATGCTACGACTAGAATTGAAGCAGAGAAAATTACATCTGATATAAGAAGAATTCTGGATATGCCAGACTTTAGAATTTGGACTTCTCAAAATGGTAAATTGATGGTTCAGACTTCTACGGGGACATCTAGGCTTGAGGATTTGGGATCAGGTGTATCCCAACTTGTCATTGTTTTGTTAAATCTGGCAGTAGCAAAGCCAAGTATTATTTTGATTGATGAACCAGAATTGGGACTGCATCCAGCTTTGCAAATCGCTTTTATTAATACTTTATTATCCTATTCAAAATATGGGGTAGCGTTTGCAACGCATAGTATTGGACTTGCGAGGGCGACATCTGATCATGTTTATTGGATAGAACAAACTCGTGAGGGTAAATCTACACTTTCAAGTTTTGAGACTGACGGGAGAGTGAGCTATGAAGAATTTTTGGGCGAGGTAGGATTTGAGAGTATTGCAAAGTTGGACTATGAGACCTTGCTTCTTGTAGAGGGCAAGAATGATATTAAAGTGTTTCACCAATTACTAAGAAACTATTCAAAGCTCGATAGGGTTTTGATTTTACCTCTTGGAGGCGGGAATTTGATTAGGGGCGGTGTTGAGCTTGAAATGTCTCATTTTGCCCGAATTGCTGCTAGCTCAAAGTTGGCATGGATTGATAGTGATCGAACTGTTCCTGATGAAGATTTAGATCAGCATATCGTTGATTTTGTTGACTTGTGTGCAATACCTCCAATATCTATTGATGTTAGTGTTTCTGATCGAAGAGAACTGGAAAATTATTTTCCTCATGAGTATATTTTAAATGTTATTCCTGGTTATCAAGATATTGGTTCTTTTGGTGAAGCAACGAGGGATTTAAAAAGATTAGGGTGGCAGGTTGCCAAGCGTATTAATCCTAGTGACTTAGAAGGAACTGATTTAGGAGTTTTTTTGAATGGGTTATAATACTATTGAATGATATAGCATCAGCAAATAATCAAAACCAGCTATGAGTCTTGTTCCAATGGTTATCGATAAGTCCCCGGCAGGTGAGCGGGCTTTCGACATTTATTCCAGATTGCTTAAGGACAGAATTGTATTCTTAAGTGGTCCGGTAGAGAGCGATAGTGCTAATACAGTTATTGCTCAGCTTTTGTTTTTAGCAGCAGAAGATCCTAAGAAGGATATCTTCTTATACATCAATAGTCCTGGAGGGTCAGTTACAGATGGAATGGCTATCTATGACACGATGCAACACATCAAACCAGATGTGGTGACTATTTGTGTAGGAATGGCAGCTTCTATGGGAGCAGTTCTATTAGCTGGTGGAGCCAAGGGTAAGCGTCATGCATTACCTAACTCACGAGTAATGATTCACCAGGTATTGGGTGGAGCACAAGGACAGGCAAGTGATATTGAAATTCATGCCAAGGAAATCTTGAGATGGAAATCTAAATTAAATGAAGTATTGGCAAAGCATACCAAGCAGAAGTTAGAGAAGATTGAACGAGATACTGATCGTGATAACTTCATGGATGCTAGTGAAGCCAAGGCATATGGATTAATTGATGAGGTATTTTAAACAATGTTGAACGAACAAGAATTACAGAATGCTATTGAAGAAGCATTAAGACAGTCTGGAGATGTAGATTTGTCTGCAACTACTGGGATAACTGATACTTATAGTTGGTTGGGTGGTTACGGAAGCGGATTAGCTACAACTTGGAGTTGGATTTTAACTTTAGTAATCGTTGCAGCTCAATGGGCAATTTTCGAAAAAGCAAAGCAACCTGGATGGGCTGCAATTATTCCTATTTATGGAACTCTCATTTTCCTAAAGATTGCCAATCGTCCATGGTGGTGGATTTTCTTGTTCCTGATTCCAATCGTAGGATTGGTATATGGAATTATGGCATCTCATCAGATATCTAAGGCATTCGGTAAAGGAACAGGATTTACAGTTGGTTTGGTATTGTTGCCATTTGTGTTCTATCCAATCTTGGCCTTTAGTTCAGACAAATATCAGAAGCCAGCCTAGTTTTAACGGCTCATAATAATGAGCCATTGAAGAATCAAAGATGAGCATATTTAAGGAACTGGTTGGACAAGAAGCAGTAAAGCGGACGCTGGAGCGTCACATTCAGAGGGGGAATTTGCCTCAGGCTTTAATCTTTGCTGGTCCAGCTGGGGTAGGTAGAACAACAGCTGCTAAGATTTTGGCAAAGACATTGCATGGAAATCAGTCGGATACTCATCCGGATACCTTTTGGTTTGCGGAAAGAGTATTGGATAAGCGGGACCGGAAAATTGCCTCACCGATAAAAGAAACAGCGGATGAGATGGTGAAGTTTTTGTCATTAACTCCAATGGTGTCTAAACACAAGATTGCAATTGTAGACATGGGTGACGATTTAAGTACTGAAGCCCAAAATACTTTACTTAAAACCTTAGAAGAACCAAGAGCTAATAGTTTGATGATACTAGTGGTTAGTGATGAACACAGATTATTGCCTACAATTGTTTCAAGAGCTCAGGTAATGAGGTTCGTACCACTTAATAATAGTGAGATTAAAACCATAGTTCCGGCTGCTAGTGATGAGATGGTGAGGTATGCAGGAGGAAGTATCAGACGGATTATGCAATTGACTCAAGGCCAGGAAGAGTTTGAAAAAGCTCGGAATGTGTATGAGTTCTGGATGAACTTGGATGAACAGAGTACAGAAAACAGATTGAGGATTGCAGAAGAGCTGAAAGATAGGGAAGAGGCCATTGCATTCTTAGAAGCAGGGATACGAGTGTGTAGAACTCAACTGTTAGAAGAGGATGGAATTGAGATGACAGAAAAGATAGAACAGTTGGAATTGGCGATCGAAAAGATTAATGCCAATGCCAATTTGAGATTGGCTCTGGATGCAGTTTTGCTTGTGATATAAGGGTAAATTTGCTAGAGTAGCCGTATCATTTGAAGAGTAGTGCTATGTGGGAAATTATTATTTTTCTAGCCACAATTTTGTTGGCCATCATGATTGTTAGAAAGCTACCAGTAGATGTGGTAGCCGATGATAATGGTGAAGAGTTGGATTCGGATGAGAAGAGTCCAATGGAACAGGCTGACGATTATATCGAAGCAGGTCATTACCGTAGGGCTGAGAATTTGTTGTTGAAGGTAATCTCTCAGGATCCAGACGATGCAGCTGCATACAACAAGTTGGGAATGGTGTATTTACGGGAAAAGAACTACAAGGATGCTAGAGCTTCCTTGAATCAGGCTTTGAAGTTAGAGCCAGAAAATGACACCTTCCATAACAACTTGGGTTTGGTTTATTACCAAAAAGGTGAATACGATGATGCAATTGAGGCATATGAAAGATCTGTTGAGATTGATAACAAGATTCCATCTCGTTTGGTAAACTTAGGTCTGGCTTACTTCATGGTTAAGAAATACAGAAGAGCAGCTGACCAATTTGAAAAAGCTTTAATCTTAGACCCAAGAAATGAAAGTTATAAGGATCTGTTAAAGCAAGCAGAAGAGAAAATGGATTAATTCCTAATTCTGCTATTGAAAAACTAATTGTTATCTTATAGATTGGTTTAGTCTGTTAAGGACTACATCTTTCTAAAAGATGCCCAAGTAGCTCAGGGGTAGAGCACTCCCATGGTAAGGGAGGGGTCACGAGTTCAAATCTCGTCTTGGGCTCCATGTAAGCCGAGGTACCGAAGCGGTCAAACGGGACTGACTGTAAATCAGTTGGCTATGCCTTCCTAGGTTCGAATCCTAGCCTCGGCACCATTGCCGGCTTAGCTCAGTGGTAGAGCAATCGCTTTGTAAGCGAAAGGTCATCGGTTCAAGTCCGATAGCCGGCTCCACTAAATTTAAATAGAAAGAAAGCGCGCTTCCCGTAGGTTGCGCGCTTTTTCCAAATTGAGGGGCAGCTGGTTAGGCTGCTTTCTTCTCATGAACGAGGATGTCGTCGGGATGGATATGGAGAGGGTATCGGCCATTCCTTAAACCCTCCTTCTCGGTTCTCGACTTATCATCCTGAGGGGTGGCCGGCATGCCGACCTTTCTCATGACCAGTTCGTGGACGTTCTTGTCGAGCTGCGTACGAGTGAGCTCGGCAATGTCATACCGGATTTGCGAGAAATCATCCCAACGGTTGCTGTTCTCGGCAATCACTTGGCGAATAGATTGAGCGACCGCATTCTGGATGCCGGTATTCTTGAGAACATGATAGGTGACGCAGACAACAGCTGTATCACCATTCGAGATCGCTACTTCAAGCTCTATGCTGAACGCAGAGAACTCATCAAGGATAGGGTCAGCTATCCGAAAACTGCTACTCATTTTCCCTCCGACGGAATGTGCAAATTTGATTTACCTGTTTATAGGTTCGTTTATAATATGTAATTAACAGCTTTAGGTCAAGGATTTTATGGTTTGGGGCTGGATTATTTCAGAATTAGCTGTTGACATCTATAGGAGATGGGGGCATAATTTCCTAAGTAAAAAAGAATAAGCAAATAATCTCGTGGCAAAGAAAGTTAAATCAGTTATTAAATTGCAGTGCGAGGCTGGTAAAGCAACTCCAGCTCCACCTGTTGGAACCGTTTTGGGTCCTACTGGTATTGCAATGCAAGATTTCTGTCAGCAGTTTAATGACAGAACCAAAGATCAGATGGGATCTATTATCCCAGCTGTAATTACTATCTACGAAGACAGATCTTTTGATTTCATCACTAAGCAACCTCCAGCAGCTGAGCTAATCAAGCACGCCTTGAAGTTAAGCAAGGGTTCTGGTGTTCCTAACAAGGAAAAGGTGGCTAAGATGACTCAGGCACAGCTTCAAGAAGTGGCTGAAAGAAAGATGCCTGACTTAAACGCAATTGATATTGAGGCAGCAAAGAAGATTATCGCCGGTACTGCCAGAAATATGGGTGTGGAAATAGTAGATTAATAATGAAAGGGGGACATCATGGCTCAAAACCACGGTATCGTTAGAACAATTTATCTGTATCTGTTCGCGTTAGTTGGTTTGTTCCTGTTCGTGTTTAGTACTGTGAGTTTGGTGAGTACAACCTTAAATCGGTATGTGTTCCCAACAGAGTACGTTAGATATGACATTTCTAAACCAGTAGATGGTGAAGAAAATGTGATATCTGAAGAAGAACAAGAAGCAAACTTTATCAAGCAACAGGATAATGACTTCAAGCGAGGAGTTAACGGTTCTGTACCAGGTGTCATTATTGGTTACTTGTTGTGGATGTTCCACTGGAAGGTAATCACCAAAGATCACAAAAGTTAGACAATATATTATTCGAGGTGGGAGCTTAGCAGTCGGCTAAGTGCTTGACCACGCAGGAGATAAAGAAATGGCAGAAGCCAAGAAAGCAAAGAAGACCGAATCTAAGAAGGATAAAGTCCAGAAGTTTGGTCATGGTAAGAAGTACAACGAGCTTGTACAAAAAGTAGATAAGGAGAAGTTGTATGACTTGTCCGAAGCTTTGGATTTAGTGAAGGAAACTTCACCAACCAAGTTTGATGCAACTGTTGAGTTGCACATGCAAATGGGATTGGATCCAAAGACTCCAGAACAAAACATTAGAGGTACAGTCACTCTTCCAGCAGGAAGTGGTAAGGTGCCAAAGATTTTGGTACTGGCTGAAGAAGCTGACGCTGAAAAAGCAAAGAAGGCAGGTGCTGACTTTGCAGGGTTAGACGACATGATTGAGAAGATTGGTACTGGTTGGTTAGATTTTGATTTAGTAATTGCTACACCTGCAGCTATGCCTAAGGTGGGTAAGATGGGTCAAACTCTTGGTACCAAGGGATTGATGCCTAACCCAAAGTCAGGAACTGTATCTGCAGACCCAGCTAAGGCGGTAGAGGAGTTTAAGAAGGGTAAGGTAGAATACCGCTTAGATAAGGATGCAATTGTGCACATGGGTATTGGTAAGGTTTCTTTCTCAGCAGATGACTTGAAGAAGAACTTTATGGCCGTGTTTGCTGCAATTAGATCTGCTAAGCCATCTAGTGCTAAGGGAACCTACATGAAGAGATTGAGCTTATCCTCTTCTATGGGTCCTGGTATTAAGGTAGATATCAACACAGTCGTCTAAGATTGGTTCAAAGTTTTAAAAAGGAGCTGGCTAGTTGCCAGCTCCTTTGTTATGAACAGTGAACTCAGGTGCAAACCGTTTTACGTTCTGCCTTGAAGGTAAGGTCGATTACCAGTTCACGGTTCATTTGCTCAACCCACTCAGTTCGTTGCCGTTGTCTTTGAATGACTAGATCTGGGCTGTACGGTAGCTCGCTAGTTTCAAGGACTTCAGCAGGGAGTGAACCGTTAATAAACCGTTCAGCGATAACCCTCTTGCAACACTCCCAGACCAGAACCTGTCCATCTGTGAGTTTAATTGCATGAAGGTAGTAGTGATCAGGATGGTGGTCACATTCACCAATATTTGCCCCGCCACCATCAAAGATGTAAGGGTAGTGATCTGTCCCACATGAACATCTGATCCTTTGTCCGACTATCATAACAAAGGCAATCTTCTCAAAGAAAATTTGAGCAAGAGGGTCGGTCTTGGTCATATCTAGGTGCATCATTTCCTCCTGTACTGGATTGGGGTTAGTATCAAATATATTGATATCTATGTCAATTTGTTACAATTGACTGTCATGAAGGTAAAAGTATCCAGAATAGATGTAAATCTGCCGATGCCGATGTATCAGACCAAGGGGTCTGCCGGGTTTGATATATATGCTCGTGAAGAGGTAACCATCATGCCTGGAGAGCTGGTTAGAATTCCAACCAATCTGATAGTGGATACTCCAGTGGGATATTTCTTGATGCTGTCTTTAAGATCTTCTACCCCTAAAAAGAAACCAGGATTAGTGGTGCCACATGGAGTTGGAGTAGTGGATTCGGATTACAATGGACCAGATGATGAGGTATTGATGCAGGTGTTAAATACTGGAGATATTGCAGTAACGATAGAAAAGGGTGAACGGTTTGCTCAGGGGGCATTTGTGAAAATAGATATGGCAACATTTATAGATACACCAAGACCAGTAGGGATGAGTCGAGGTGGATTTGGAAGTACAGGATAATCTGGGGGAGAAAGGGAAGCCAAAAGTGAAGATTGATTTAAATGAAGAGCAGTTACAAAGATTTATTGTATTTGAAGGGGTAGATGGGAGTGGCCAGGATACTCAAGCACAGATATTTGCAGATCATTTAAAAAAGCAGGGGTATAAAGTGTGGTTAACATCAGAACCTAGTAAGGACTTGGCATCTTTGGGTGTAACGGTTAGATATATTCTCACCAACCAACCAGATTTTCCAGCTCATAGCTTACAGTTGCTGATGGTTGCAGATAGAGCAATGCATGTGGAGCAGATTAAGAAGTACCTGTCAGATGGATATGTAGTGATTTGTGTTAGGTATATGTATTCCACATTGGCTTTTGGATTTGCTGATGGAATCGATATTAATTGGCTAGTGGAACTGAATAGATATTTTCCACGTCCAGCAGCTGTTGCATATTTAGATTTAGCAGCCGAAAGTTCAATGCAGAGAGTAGAGAAGAGATCGCGAGAAAAAGGCCAGCCATTGGATCGGTTTGAAACAGTAGCTAACCTGGAAAAGGTGAGAAATGCATATTTAGACTTACAAAAGCTATGTCCTGAGATAAGGGTGGTGGATGCCTTTGGAACAATTGAAGAAGTAGCAACTAGAGTGCGTGAAACTATTGGTGAGACTATTGGACTCGAGAGTAAAGAACAGAAACCGTTGGATTTGCAGATGAGTTAGTTGGTTTTTCTGTGGAGCTGTGGTTAACTGTTTGGGTTAAGGAAATTATTATTGGGGGTGTACCTTGGCTAACAAGGGAAGTCCACAGCGTCCATTCTGTGCCAAGCTTGATGCAATGATTGGCAAGAAGATCCAGGTCTTAGACCATGGATACATTCGGCTTGTTGACTACATGGGTGTACAGGCCAGCGTAGCTCAAGCTGCCAGGGTTTCCTATCAGAAGGGAACCAGAAGGACTAGCGAGGATGTTGGTCTGGTTCGTAGGTTATATCGTGATCGTCACACGAGTCCATTGGAACAGCTTGTGATTACGTTTGATCTGCGGATGCCAATCTTCGTGATGAGACAGTGGGTTCGACATCGAACTGCTCGTCTGAACGAAGAATCTGCTCGGTATTCTGAACTGGAGTCCATTTTCTATCTCCCCAAGAGAGAGAGGATGGTGAGTCAGTCCAAGAAGAACAAGCAGGGAGGAGGTAAACTGCTCGATGATGCAGTTGCCGATCATATTGCTCAGCTGTTGCTGGGTGGGCAGGATGCGGCAGCTCGTGATTATGCAGAAATGATTAGGGCAGATTACGCCAGGGAGTTGGCACGGATCAACTTGCCACTCTCAATCTACACGAGAGTGAGGTGGCAGATTGATCTGCACAACCTTCTTCACTTCCTGTCACTGAGAAATGATCCTCATGCCCAGTATGAAATCAGGGTCTACGCCGAGCTCATTTACGAGAAGTATCTGAAGATCTGGGTGCCTGACATCTGTAGGGCATTTGAGGACCACACGCTCAAGTCTCTCCGCTATTCATTCATTGACCAGCAAGTCGTGGAATGGGCAAGGAAGGAGTATTCTGGTGGAAACTGGGTTGATTCTCTGAGGCTGGTGCTGGCAGCCAATCCCAAGGATGAGGATTCTCAGTTGTTCAGGCTGGCTAAGCAGTTCAATGTCAGTCCTGGTGAGATTAGCGAGCTGTTATCGAAGCTTGTCTTTCTCGAGAGTTAGTCTATCGGTTCGGAGTTGGTGTCTTAGGATGCCAGCTCCGATTTTTTTGTTGACACAGATTGGGTTTTTGCATAAGATGGTCGCAGTCTCCTTTATAGACAGTGGGCACAAAAGATAAGCCCCACCGAGAAGGACATAATTAAGCCTTGGGCCAGATTTTGGTCAGATGAGGATTTAATCGTGTTCTGCTCGGTGAGCAGAATTTTTTGTTGCTCGATATATCAGCTTTAAAAGTTGCAGGTATGCCAAAAACACGCCAACAGAAGGCAGAGGTCATTGACTCTCTCACTTCGGCGCTAAAGGCTACTACCCACGGGGTGCTGACTGACTTTGATAAGTTGACGATGGCTGACCTTGATGCCTTTAGAGCAACTGCTCGTGAAAAGGGTGTGAAGTATACAGTGGTCAAACCAACCTTGGTCCAGATTGCTGCTGAAAATGCAGGAATCACTGGTCTCGACATTGCCAAAACCGGTAAAAGCTACGGCTTAGCCTGGGGTGAAGGTATTGATGAGGTCG
Organism: Patescibacteria group bacterium; assembly: GCA_041389145.1. Lineage (GTDB taxonomy): Bacteria > Patescibacteriota > Kazan-3B-28 > Kazan-3B-28 > Kazan-3B-28 > JAWKSK01. The sequence continues at coordinate 54,221 of JAWKSK010000002.1, forward strand.
GAATCTCCAAGTTGGTAAATGACTTTGCCAAGAAAAGTGATGATCGGGTGCATATTGCTCTCGGTATCATTGATGGCAAGATCGTTGACGCCGAGACAGTAAAGCAACTTGCCAGCTTGCCATCTTACGAAGAGTTGATGGCTCGTGTAGTGGGCAGTATGAATGCGCCAATCGGAAACTTTGTCTATTCCTTGAACTGGAATACTCAGAGCTTCTACAACGTTATAAAAGCAATTCAAGCAAGCAAAGCTTAGTCTTGAATCTAATCTAGATAATTACTATGGAAGAAAACACAACTCCAGAAGAGCAGACTACTCCTGAGGTAGCTGCTGAAGAAACCACTGCTGAAGCTACTGTAGCTGAAGCTCCAGCTGCTGAAGAGAAGAAAGAAGTAGATACTTCTAACCTCTCTAAGAAAGCTATGGAAGTACTTGATACCGTTTCTGAGATGACCGTTTTGGAACTCGCAGAATTGGTAAAGGTAATGGAAGATAAGTTTGGTGTATCCGCAGCTCCTGCAGCAGTTGCAGTTGCTGGTGGTGCCGTAGCTGGTGGCGGTGAAGCCGCTGAAGAAAAGGATGAATTCACTGTTAAGATCACCGATGCTGGTGCTAACAAGATTGCAGTTATTAAGGCTGTACGTGAAGTCACCGAACTCGGTTTGAAGGAAGCTAAGGATCTTGTAGATGCAGCTCCTGCAACCGTAAAGGAAAACGTTAAGAAGGATGCCGCTAACGAAATGAAGGCAAAGCTTGAAGAAGCTGGTGCCAAGGTAGAACTTGCTTAATTAAGCTGATAATCATAAAGCCCCTCAACTGAGGGGTTTTATGATGCTTTATTGCTAAGTTGGATCACCCAGTATTCTTGAACCTCTTTTCTTCTAAGAGCTTCACAACGGTGATTGCCGTCGGTAATATCGCTTGGGTTTCCCCAGAAATCAGTGGTGATAATGGGTGGAGGAACCCATCCTTCATCAATAAGTCTTATGAATTTGGAAATATTGTATTCCCAATCATTATCCGTCCATTTACGATTACTGCCTGGCGGTCCGACTTGAATATTTAGAGAGTCTAGGGGTTCGAGTGTTAGAGACTGAACTAAAACTTTGTTTTCTAGGTTCTCAAGAACTTCTGCGAGCTTGAGGTTGTTACCTTCATGTTTGAGATAATCAACGCACCATTCTTGTAGACGATTTTCTTGATAGGCCTGAGTGGCTGATTCGATATTCCATTGATGGTGGTTAATCATAGGGTTATTGTATACGAAATGTGTTAATGTGTTTTGGATATGGCAATAGAATTTGATATTAAACACAGGCAAAAAAGAGCCAGGTTGGGTGTCGTTCACACTGACCATGGTAGTTTTACAACTCCCACGGTAACCACTAACTTTACACCAGCATTGCTGAGAACTGGATTAACTCCAGATGAAGTAGCAGAGCTGGGAGTTGAGTTGTTGTTGGTCAATACATTGCATGCAGAACTAGCAGGGGTAGATGACGTGCATCGGTTTTTGAATTGGAATGGTCCAGTAATTGCTGATTCGGGTGGGTATCAGATGATTAGTTTGGCGCAGAAGTTAAAGATCCAAAACGATGGAGTCGAATTTGAAATGGATGGGAAGCAGATTAAGATGACTCCAGAAAAAGTTTTAGAGATACAGAGAAGAATTGGGATCGATATGATGATGCCCTTAGATTTTGTAGTAGATGTGAGACGGCATAATGTCTGGACTTTTGTAAGTGCGGTATTAAAAACAGAGGCTTGGTTTAAGCAAGCATACAAAACTGGTTCAGAAAATTTGTACTACATAGTACAGGGTGGAACTAGTAGTTTGGCTCGGAGTATTAGTTTAAGGTTTGCAAATAAATGGTTTAGTAGGGGAGTGCAGCTAATGGCACTGGGAGGAATTTCTTTAGGTGAATCATCTAATGCAATTCATCAGACAGTGGAATATTGTTGTGCAAGATTACCAGAAAAAGCTCCACGGCATTTATTGGGAGTGGGGAGGCCAGTTGATTTAGTAAAGGGTGTGATGGCAGGTATTGATACTTTTGATTGCGTTGCCATTACCAGAGAAGCTAGACATGGAAGATTATGGGTAGATGGGGGAATGGTGAGATTGACCCAGGGTGGATATGTAGATGATAATCGGGTAATTGAAGATGGATGTGATTGTCCAACATGTATGGGTGGGGTTACCAGAGCAAGTTTGCGAGCTGGTCTTAAATCTAAAGATGCAAGATTGAAGAACAAGACTCAAATACTGCTGATGAAACATAATATTAGGTATGTAATGAGGCTAGTGGAGCAACTGAGGGAAGAGATCAAAAATGGAGACCTAGAGCGGTTTTATTCTGAATGGGTAAAGCGTAATGTGGTTGACTAATTTTAGTTTTTATGGTGTACTTTGGGTAACTTGATCTTATGACAAGACTAGATGAATAAATTGCAGTTACAAACTGTGATTCAGCGCTTCTGTAATAGGAAGTGAGTAATAAGGAGAAGGCTGTGTTTTCTAACATGTTGTATGAACTCAGGTACTTCCTGGGCAAGAACTGGCCGATTGTCAGCGTGATTGCTCTTGGGGTGATCCTGTTCTTCACCCAGAGCACGTGGATGCCGATGGTGGAAATGATGTCAAAGCCGACCGCGGCACATGCTCAGGCCAGCGTTGACACTGGAGCTCAGAGTCTGATGGCCGAGATGGCTGCAAACCCGGATGACCCCAACTTCGGCGGAGGTGCTGTGAGTAGCCCTGATGATTCAAGCGTGCCAGCCAAGGGTGGACGGGTGAATGCTTCTGACCTGACACCATGTCGCAATCAGCCAGTTATGGGTTCAGAGCTGGGTCCTGCCTATCTTGGTGCCAACGTTCAACTTCCAGCTACCATTAACCGTATCAGTTCCGATACTATCTTCTTCAAGTGTAGCGGTGATATAGCCAGCAAGGTTGAATACGATGGTTTGTACTATGTGCAAATCATGGACGAACCGGTGAAGTGGGCGGGGTCCAGTTCCTATGGTTCGGCGGCAGTGGCTCGGCCATGTGAAGTGAAGAAGGTGCGGGGTGGCGTTGAATGTACTCTGGTTGGAATGGAGCGAGGCAAGTCCTACCTGATACCAGATGCGGCATCTAACACCAGCTCAAGAGCCTACCTGGTTCGCAAGTAGGAAGAACATCTAGTCACAACGAAAAGGTGAGTCGCATGGAAGCGGCCCACCTTTTTTCAATACCAGTATTGTTTAGAAGAGGCTATTAAAGAAGTTAACGATGCCGGTTACCGCATTGTTAATTACAGTTTGGAGCTGCTGAGAAAGTGTAGGTGAAGTTGGTTCTTGGGTAACAGGATCTGGTTCAGAAGTGGTTGCAGGTGGGGTGATTGTAGTTCCGGTTCCTGTTGTGAGGTTTGGATTGGTCACCACCACTCTAGCCGATGCGGATAGATTTCCATATGAAGCGGTAATCTGTACGTCGCCAGTAGCAATTCCGGTAACGGTGCCATCGTTTGCTACGGTGGCAATATTTGAGTTGCTGGTTCTCCAGGAGACAGCACCAGAAATATTTACATTGTTGTTTTTGTCATCTAATGCGAGGACTAGGAATTTACGGGTAGAGCCAATGTTTAACTCTGTGGAGGTTGGAGCAATGTAGATAGCTTTAACGGTGGTGGTAGGAATGAGTGGGGTGGTACCAGGTGCGGTTTTGCTAAGTGATCTGAGGCTAACGCTTCCGTCTGTAATGATTTGAAGATTTTTAGTTCCTGATAAATCTAATGGTTGGGAACGAGAGGTTACAAGTTGATCGTTTACTAAAATCTGAGCATCTCTTCCGTCTCCACTAAAGTCGAGATACCAAGGGGTGGAGTTGAGGCTGTCGTCTAGAGCAAGGTTTAGCTGGTAGCGGTCGTTAGGATTAATGAGTTCAACACTCTGGTCGGTAAAGTACTGGGAACCACCTTCTAGGTGATTGATGTAAAGGTAACCGGCAATTTTCTGGCCAAAAGCAATTCCAGTGTAGCTAGTACCTTGATATCTAATTTGATTGGCTCCAGAAATTGGGGTTTGGGAAATTGTAATAACTTCTGAATTATTGCCCTGTGGTTCATGGGTGATTTTGTAGGCATAGGCTGAACCTACAATAAATGCCAATAAAGCAAATATGGCGAGAGCAATTTCTAGCTCACCATGAATGAATTCTAGTTTTTTATGAGAACGTGGTTTTTTCATTTAAGTGGCTTTATTGTATCAGAAATAAAGAGTCCTTCTAAGGTGTAGAAGGCTTGAGAAATTGAGTATTTTCTGGTAATTTACTAGTTGTCATTTTCTCGGAGGATAATATGGTTATTTCTGTGGGTGATGGCAATCCAAGTGCATTGTTTCATATTTATTCTAAAGTAAGGGATGGGAAGGAGCTGTCTCCTGAAGAGAAGGAGCTACTTACCATTATCGATCCCAAAACTTATAGAAAGCGAATGCTTTCAGCTGATGAGCTTTATAGCATGCTAATGTCCGATAGTGGCATTGGGGCCTACAACCCAAGATATGATGGGATGAGATAAAGCACTGCTGTACCAAACAGGGATCTGCTTCGGCGGATCCCTTCATTCTTTTTATGCTAATATAGCTATATGCTTTACGCAGTTATTATTGCTGGTGGACAGGGAACAAGGTTGTGGCCAGCAAGTCGAAAAAACAGTCCAAAACAGTTAAAGCCCTTTGCAGGGGGCGAGTCTTTGTTGCAAAGAACTTACAAGCGAGTAGCTAAGATTGTTCCACATGAAAGAATTTACGTGGAAACCAATGCAGATTATGCAGAGGAGTTTTTGGCACAGATTCCAGAACTGACAAGTGATCGGATGATATTAGAGCCAGAAGGAAAGAACACTGCACCAGCAGTGGGATTAGCAGCTGCAGTTTTGCACGAGATTGATCCAGAGGCCACGATGATAAATATCTGGTCTGATCATTTTTATGATGATGAAGCTGGTTATTTGCAGATGGTGGAGACTGTTCAGGCAGCGGTTGAGAAAAACCCAGATTATGTGGTGGGGATTCAAGCAATTCCAACATATCCTGCGACTGGATTTGGTTATCTTGAGGCAGGTGAGGTAATTGAAAAAACAGATGCATACACCTTGTATAAGTGTGAGCGATTTGTAGAGAAGCCTGATTTAGAAACTGCTAAGCAGTTCTTGGCTACTGGTAAGTATTACTGGAATACAGCAAACTTTATTTGGAAGGTAAAAACCTTACTTAATATGTATCAAGAGTATGCTCCCGAGGTTCATGCTGGAATTATGAAGTCAGCTAGTGCATGGAATAGCGGTGAATGGAGCAAGGTGGTAGCTGAGGAATTTTCTAAAATGCCATCGATTGCAATTGATTATCTGATTTTTGAAAAAGCTAACAATATTGCCTTTATACCAGCTCGAATTGGTTGGAAGGATGTGGGTAGCTGGAAGGTGGTCTATGACGTCTTGTCACAGGCTGAGGGGAGCGGATTAGTCACTCGAGGCAAAGTAGTGACTATGGATGCGGAAAACTCTTTGATTTTTAACGAAAATCAGAGTAAGCTAGTGGCTGTCGCGGGGGTTGATGACCTGGTGGTAGTGGATACCCCTGATGCCTTGCTGGTGATGAAAAAAAGTAGGGATCAGGAGATTAAACAGGTAGTAGCTCAGATACGCGAAATGGGGGATGATCAGTACTTATAAATTGCTAGTAATTCAGTGCAAATGTTTAAGAAATATTTTACCTACGGATTAATCATTGTGGCCCTATTGGGTTCAATTGTGGTTGATTTTCCAGGGGTAGCTAACTTCCTAGGAATTGGTGGAAACTTTAAAGTACGCCAAGGCTTAGACTTACAAGGTGGTACCCAGCTGGTTTATCAGACCGATATTAGTAAAGTTCCTTTAGGGGAAGAGGATGATTCTGTAACTGGAGTTGTTGAGGTGATTAGAAATCGTGTCGACAGCTTGGGAGTTGCTGAACCAGTAATCCAAAAGACCAGTAATAATGATCGGGTAATCGTAGAATTACCTGGTATTTCTGATATCAATGAAGCGATTGATTTAATTGGGGCAACCGCCCAGCTTGAGTTTAGAGAAGGAATTCTGGATAAGAGTATCGATGCTAATGGACAAATCTTATCTTCTAACTATGAGGATTGGGCAGACGTTGGTCTAACTGGTGCAAACTTTGTTAAAGCCCAAGTGCAGTTTGATCAGAGTCAGAGTGCTGTGATTGCACGTCCCCAAATTGGAATTAGCTTTGATGCAGAAGGAAGAGATAAGTTTGCAGAAGTAACTGGTAGAAACATTGATAAGCCAATTGCTATCTTCTTGGATAACGAAATTTTATCTGCTCCAACCGTGCAGACTAAGATTGATTCCGAGAGTGCTGTGATTAATGGAAACTTCGATATTGAAGAGGCTAAGCTTTTAGCAATTCAGTTGAATGCTGGTGCGTTGCCAGTTCCAATCACTTTAATTTCTCAGAACAACATCGGAGCAACACTAGGCAGTGAAGCAGTAGAGAAGAGCGTAGTTGCTGGAATTTTGGGTCTACTGTTAGTCATGTTATTCATGATTCTTTACTATCGCTTACCAGGTATTTTGGCTGCCCTTGCCTTGGTGTTTTACACCTTGCTATCAATGGCTATCTTTATCTCAATTCCAGTAACCTTAACCATTGCTGGTATTGCTGGTTTCATTCTGTCTATTGGTATGGCAATTGATGCCAACATTCTGATTTTTGAAAGAATGAAAGAAGAATTACGCGAAGGTGCAAGCTTGTTAGTTGCAATTGAACAAGCCTTTAAGAGAGCTTGGAGTTCGATTAGAGATTCGAACTTCTCATCTTTGATTACTGCAGCCATTCTGTATGGATTTGGTTCAGGAACAATTAAAGGATTTGCTCTTACCTTAGGAATTGGTATTTTGGTCAGTATGTTTACTGCCATGACCGTAACCCAGGTAATGATGAAGTTAATGGCCAGTACAAGCTTGAAGAACAGAATGGGCTTGTGGATTAACGGATGGAATGGAGGAAAAGTATGAATATCGTAAAATACAGAGCTTGGTGGTTAGGTTTCTCAGGATTGTTAGTAGTTGCTAGTTTGGCTGCTATCTTTACCTATGGTTACCGCTTGGGCATTGATTTTGCTGGTGGAACTAACCTTGAGGTTCAATTGAGAGAGATTAATACTGAAGCCCTAGAAACTGGACTTGAAGAGTACTTGGTTACAACTTATAAGGATGTAACTGGGTTTGATACCGCAGCTCAGAGTACTGGTGAGGATCGGTACTTATTGAAGAGTCAGGTAATTGATAACGACACCAAGAATAACTGGATTACCACCATCTCCGCCAACATGGCTGTGGATGAATTGCGGTTTGAAACAGTGAGTCCAGTAATTGGTGGAGAGGCAGTGCGTAAGACCATCTTGGCAGTGTTGCTCGCAATTATTGTGATCTTGTTGTACTTGGCATATTCTTTCCGTAAAGTTCCAAAGCCAGCTAGTGCTTGGAGATTTGGAGTAGCTACCATTATTGCTTTGACTCATGACGTTATTATTCTGATGGGTACCTATGCAATCTTGGGTCAGTTCTTTGGAGCGGAAGTGGATGCCATGTTTATGACGGCCATGTTGACTCTGCTTGGGTTCTCTGTACATGACACCATTGTTACTTTCGATAGGTTGCGTGAGAACTTGATTCGTCAGGGTGGTGATAACTTTGCTACTAAGGTAAACAACAGTATTATCGAAACAATTACACGTTCGATTAACACTTCCTTCACCGTGGTTCTAGTATTGTTGGCAATGGTATTGATGGGTGGTGGTTCTATCTTCTTCTTCACTCTGTCATTGTTGATTGGAATCATTATTGGTACTTACTCATCTATCTTTGTGGCCTCCATGGTATTGCTGTGGTGGCAGTCCAGAGCAGAGCGAGCTTTGTTGAAGCAGTAACTAAGTGTGAAATAAAAAGTGGGAGTACGCGAGTTGCGTACTCCCTTTTACTTTACCGTATCAAGAAGTGATTAAGTGCTGCATGGGGATTCTCTCCTTGGCATGCACAACCGAGCCAGACCCCACAGATAGGGAATTCATGGGATATCCAGTAGCGGTGTGAGGGCTACTTACCACGGATACAGGAACCCATCCACATATTGTGGCTTTGCTCGTCCAGTCTAATGAACGTGTCTGTGTATTCAGATAATCTCGTTCTTGATTCACCCCTGGCAATATATGCCATGCGATTCGGGCTTCGGCTCCCAAAGCTCTGGTGGAGTTGTTTTTGAGATATGCCTGATTCTCTCAAATGTTGCCGTCTATTACAGTCGCATCTCCGGTATGTCAGCCGATGCGATGAGGGTGGAGGTAAAAATGAGGTGCCGTGAGTAATATGTAGTACTAGAGCGGATTTTTATAGTCAATAAGACATCTTGGATTGACTATGCGATATGATCAATCGACAATATAGGTGGTTTGCAACTTACGGCCAAAGGAGGTGATAGTAAGTTGAAGTACCTTGGTATCACAATTGCTAGTGATCTTAGGATTACACGTGTTGATGTTATGGACGAGACGATACCGCACTTATTGAATACGGGAATGATTTGTTTGGTGCGGAAAGACCTACCGGATAAGGATCAGAACAAGATCCACTATGTGTTGATCGATGAAAATCGATCGCAGATGGTGATTAGCCGGTATTTTGACGAAGAAGGAGTCGAGTTAATCGCTAAAATTGCAATAGCGGTAATGCGTGATGAAGAAGCAAAGTTTGAACTTTCTGACATCATTTATGCATTACTGCCAATTGGAAGCGAAGACTCAAGATACTTCTCAGACCATCTGAAACTAATCATGTCGTCTCTGGCTGACATGATTAAGCACTATAAGATAGAGGTGGGTGTGTGACAATGTGGACACTGGCAAATTAGTGGGTTGGATTCCTAATAGGTTCCAGCCCACTTTTGCTAATATATAGTTATGGTGACAATTGCTGTGAATAAGGCCAACTGGGAGGTGGCAAGGTTTGTAGATGTACCAGCTGAGTTGGTGGATTACAATTTTGTAATTGCACAGTTGTTGTTAAAGCGAGGGATTGATTCAAAGCAAGCAGCAGAAAGATTCCTGTCCCCGGACCTTACGAAGTTAGCAGATCCAAAGTTAATCGCTGGCCTGATAGTAGCGGTGGAACGGATTAGAAAGGCAGTTGAGAACCAGGAGCAAGTGGTGGTGTATGGTGACTATGATGTAGATGGAGTGACTTCATCTACGGTGCTAATTGGGGTGTTAAAGGAGCTTGGTCTAAAAGCCCAAGTATATCTACCAGAACGACTAAGCGAAGGGTATGGGCTTAATGCCAAGGCCTTAGATAAGTTAAAGGCAGCGGGATGTGAGCTAGTGATTACGGTGGATAATGGGACAGTGGCGGTAGATGAGATTGCACATGCTAACAGTCTGGGGATGGAGGTAATTGTAATAGACCACCATGAACCACACGGTGAGATGCCAGATGCTGTAGCGATAGTAAATCCCAAGTTAAAGGATAGTAAGTATCCATTTAGAGAATGTGCAGCAGTTGGGGTGGTGTATCATCTGGCTCGAGAATTAGTGGGTGAGGATGAGGCACAAAAATATTTGGATCTTGTTGCGATTGGGACGATTGCAGATGTGGTTGGGTTAGTGGAAGACAACAGAGTGTTTGCGGTAGAAGGTTTGCGTCGATTGAACTCGACTACCAGACCGGGCTTGCGGTCGCTAATGGCAGTTGCTGGCATCGGCGAAAAGGAAGTAGAAGCCTATCATATTGGGTTTCAGATTGGTCCAAGAATTAATGCTGCAGGCCGGATAGATCATGCACGATTAGCATTTGATGTATTGAATGCAGAAGATGATAAGCAGGCTATGTTGGTGGCAGAACAACTGAATAATTTAAATAGTTCAAGGCAGGAGCTGTCTTCTCAAATGCTAATTGCAGCACAGGTTCAAGCCGAGACCAGTAACAAGAAGGTAATTGTGGTGGGGAGTGAGAGATGGTCAATTGGAGTAGCAGGAATTGTGGCAGGAAGGTTGGTGGAGCAGTTTGCAAAACCAGCATTGGTATTTGAATTTAGAGATGGGAAGGCAAAGGGATCTGCAAGAAGTGTAGATGGAGTGCACTTAGTGGAGCTAATTAGTGAAGTAGAAGAATTGGTAGAGCAGTTTGGTGGTCATGCTAAGGCGGCTGGGTTAGAAGTGGAATTGGATAGGTTTGAAGAATTTAGAGTTGCTTTAGAAAACAAAGCAGATCAGATTGCAGATGAACTATTGGTTTCTAAAGTTAGCTTGGAAATGTGGTTGGCTGCAGATCAGATAAATATGGAACTCGCAGATAGGTTAGAGAAGTTGGCACCATATGGGTTCGGTAATCCTACTCCAACGTTTGGAGTAATGGGGATGAGTTATGTAAGCTGTCAGCCATTTGGAAACGATAGGTTTGCTAAGTTTTTGTTTAAAGATGATGGTGGGAAATATTTGGAGTTGGTGCATTTTGGGGAATGGAAGGAATTAGCTTTGGAAATGGAGGTGGGTAAGCGGTATGATGTCGCCTTTAATATGGGGGTATCGATTTGGAGAGATAGAAAGTTTTTACAGCTTAAATTAGTAGCAATTCGGGACCAGGCTAGCAATTGATGGAGCTATCACTATAATAGGAAGAGACTATGGCAAAAATGTTTCAAAAACCCAGGGGGACTCAAGATATTCTGCCAACGGATCAGAAGTACTGGTTTTTTGTAGAGGATAACTTTCGTGATGCAATGTTGTCGGCAGGATTTGGTCGGATTATGCTTCCGACTTTTGAAGATGCCAACTTATTCATCCGTGGGGTAGGCCAAGAAACTGACATTGTCAGTAAAGAACTGTATGAATTCAAAGATAAGAGTGGAAATAGCTTAGCTCTTCGTCCAGAAGGAACAGCTGGAGCAGTACGTGCTTATATTGAGAACGGAATGCATAAAGAACCACAACCAATTAAGTGGTTCTACTTCGCGCCAATGTATCGTTATGACAGACCACAGGCGGGTAGATACCGTGAGTTCTATCAAGCAGGTGCTGAGTTAATTGGTGAGTTGGATCCTGCAGTAGATGCTCAGATTATTGCCTTGGCATATAAGTTCTACCAAAAGATTGGAATTGGAGATGTGGTAGTAAAGATAAATAGCCTCGGTGACACCAAGTCCAGAACCAAGATGAAGAAGGCATTGGTAGATTTCTTATCAGCACATAGGAAAGATTTGTGTAAGGACTGTAAGCGGAGAATGGTGAAAAACCCACTCCGAGTTTTGGATTGTAAGGAAAAAAGTTGCCAACCAATTGCCGATGAAGCAGGAAGTGTGTTGTTGGATAATTTGAATAAAACATCTAAGGATTTCTTTACTAAAGTTTTGGAATACTTAGATGAAATGGGAGTAAAGTACGAACTAACCCCAAGACTAGTTAGAGGGTTGGATTATTACACTCATACTGCATTTGAATTCTTTGCTAAAGAATCTGGTTTGTCATTAGGTGGGGGTGGAAGATATGACGAACTGGTAAAAACCTTGGGTGGTTCTGATGCACCAGCTATTGGATTTGCCTTAGGGGTAGAGCGCATGATTGATGTGATTAAGCAGCGCAAAATTGAAGTACCAGAACCAGTGATTGCAGAGGTATTTGTGATTCAGTTAGGAGATGAGGCAAAGAAAAAGGCAGTGGGTGTAATTTCTAAGCTTTCAGATGCTGGGTATAAGGTGGCACATGCGCTGGGTAAGGGAAATATTTCAGCCCAGATGAAGGTGGCAGATAAGATGGGTACTAAGATTGGAGTGATTATTGGTGAACGAGAAGTACATGACGGTAATGTCATCATTAGAAACCTAATTGATAGAACCCAGGAATCAGTAGCGGATCGGGACATGGTAAAAATGTTGGAACGTAAACTGAAGGAGGTAAAGTAATGACAGATGCAAAATGGGCAGAAGTCTTGGATCAAGTATCTGAGAACTTTGATGTAGAAGATCAGGGTAAGTATGAATTAGAGGATGTTCCTGGGGGAATGGTGGAATATGTTGAATTCGAATCCCCAATGGGCAAGGTGAGATTAGAAAGAAGTTCAACTCCTAGAGTTGAAGGAACCAAAGCTACTGGAGGTAGTAAGTATGGTGCAGGTTCTTATGTAGAGAAGGTTTACTCTGATACCGACGTAGTACACACCTTTAGTGCATTCAAGGAAGTAGACGGGGAGTGGGAAGCGTTCGAGTATGCAGGATGAGCTAATTAGTGTTGAACGTCAGGAGGTGATAAAACTATCACCTAGTACTTTAAATTTGTATTTAGAGTGTCCAAGGTGTCTGTGGCTCAGTTGGCATCGAAAGATTAAAAGACCATCTGGAATTTTTCCATCATTGCCTGGGGGAATGGATTTGGTATTAAAAGAATATTTTGACCATTATCGGGGTGGGGATAGTTTGCCACCAATTGTAGCTGATAAATTACCAGGGAAGTTAATGAATCCGCTGCCAAAAACCTTGATGTATAAAGATAGTCAAAGGCGAGCTATTCTAATTGGAAAACTAGATGATGCATTAGAAATTGGCGAAGGACTGCATTCTGTGATGGATCATAAGACCAGGGGATTTCCACCGAAGGATGGGATATTGTTTCCGTATCAATTACAGATGGACGTCTATGATTTCTTGATGCAAGAAAGTGGATTTCCAACAGACCACAGGGCCTATTTAGTGTATTACTATCCAACTCCTGGTCAGTTGCACAATGATTTTCCATTTGTAGTGGAGGTGAAAGACGTATTGGCTAATCCAACTCGAGCTAAACAGGTATTTGAAGATACAGTGAAGATGTTGAGGGATAAGATGCCAGCTGCTAGTGATAGGTGTATATACTGTAATTGGGCAGAGCAGATAAATAATTTGGAGGTATAAAGATGGGAGATTCAATTTTTCATAAATTTGTCAGTGGGGAAGTGAAGCCAACAACAAAGGTGTATTTTAACGATGAAGATGCTTTGGCAATTGACTCAAATTCACCGCAGGCACCAGTACACATTTTATTCATTCCTAAAAAGGAAATTGTTAGTATTGCAGATATGACAGAGGACGATATTGAAACGGTGGGCAAGCTGTTGTATCGAGCTAAGCTTTTAGCTGATGAATTGGGGTATGGTGATGGTTACCGGTTGTCTTTTAACGTCCGAGAAGCTGGTGGTCAGACAGTTCCATACCTGCATTTACACCTATTAGCAGGAAAGAAGTTTTCAGAGTAAAATCCTTGCCAAATCAGGCTAATTTGGGTAGAATCACCTCATGTCTACTTTTGTAAAAAGAAAAGAGCGCGAAAGCTTTGAAGCAATGCTTCGCCGGTTCACCAGAATGGTGATTTCCAGTCGAGTAATTGCAAATGCAAAGGAAAACCGCTATCACACTAAGCCAACTTCTAAGCGTGAGCTCAAGGAGACCGCATTGCGTCGTGAACGGATTAGAGCTGAAAAGCAGCGCGAATTATACTAAGCAGAAAGGTGAACCACTCGGTTCTCCTTTTTGTCTTTAATCAAAATCTTATGAGCGTAAAAGACCAAGTCCAATCTGATCTTAAAGAAGCGATGAAGGCAGGTGATAGTGAAAAGCTATCAGTATTGCGGATGTTATCTGCTGCTTTTTCTAATGCCGAAATTGAAGCAAGAGGAAAAGGCGAGATGGGAGATGCAGATTATGTACAGGTTATTAAGAAGGAGGTGAAGAAGCGTAATGAAGCAGCATTAGCCTTCAAGGAGAATGGTAGAGAAGAGTCTGCAGCCAATGAAGCTAAGGAAGCAGAAATGCTTTCTGTATACTTACCAGAAGAAATGAGCGAAGATCAGGTACAAGCCGTGGTAGATGCCGTGGTGGCTGAAATGGGAACTGATAACATGGGGATGATTATTGGTGAGGTTAAGAATCGTACCAATGGTGAAGCAGACGGAGGGATGATTGCTAGATTAGTTAAAGCCAAGTTGGGATAGAAAATGTCTAGAGTATATCTGGGATATGAAAAATATGGGTTAGAGGGAGTGGATAGTGAATATGTCCAGTTCATTTTTGATGTAGTAGTGAGCATGGTTGGGCTGGATGAAGATGCAGAGGTAGGATTGGTATTAACGGATAACGAACAGATGCATCGGTTGAATAAAAAGTATCGGGGTAAGGACAAGCCAACCAACGTCCTTTCTTTTGGATATGCAGAGACTAAAGATGAGGTAGAAATCCCAAATGAAGATAAACACTACATAGGGGATGTGTATATGTCGTATACTTTAGTTACAGAGGAAGCAGAAGAGATGAATATCAAGGTGAAGCAAAGATTTTCTCAACTGTTTGTCCACGGATTGTTACATTTAGCAGGAATTCATCATGACACTGAAAAGGATGCTGATCGGATGGAAGCAATGGAAGATGAAATCCTGGGTCAAATTGGGGCTGCAGAATAACTGTTGAATAAGCGGTCTGTCCCAATTAGAATAAGATAAGATTTTACTGCTGTATGAGAGAAAAAATTTCGGTCGGTATTGATATTGGCGACTCGAAAATCGTAACGATTATCGGTCATCGAGCTGAAGGAGAAACCCAACCCAATGTGGTTGGTGTCGGTATGCGCGATGGCTCCGGAATGCGTCGGGGGGTAATTAGTGACGTCGAGGAAGCGGTAGCAGCCATTGCTGGTTGCGTAGAAGAAGCTGAAAGAATGGCAGGGTTACCTGTTGAATCAGTGTATGTTTCGATTGCTGGAGATCATATCCAGGCTCAGAACAACAAGGGGTTGATTGCAATTACTAGAGGTAAGGAAGAAATCGGTCATGATGATGTGGCGAGAGTAATTGAAACAGCACAATCTGTACCGGTAGCAGCTAACCGGGAGATTTTACATGTAATTCCAAGAATGTTCATCGTAGATGATCAGTCTGGGATTAAAGACCCAGTAGGTATGAGTGGTGCTAGATTAGAAGTAGATGCTCATGTAATTACTGGTTCGACACCGTTTATTAAGAACTTAAGAAAAGCAGTGGAGCAGGCCGGAGTACCAGTAGCTAACTTGGTGGCAGGGCCGCTAGCAGCTGCTAAAGCAGTGCTGACTAAAAAGCAGATGGAATTGGGAGTAGTGGTGATTGATATTGGAGCAGGTACCACTGGGATGGTGGTGTTTGAAGATGGATATATCTATCATTCAGCAGTATTGCCAATTGGAGCTAGTCACATTACCTCAGATATTGCCCTGGGACTTAGAACTTCCTTGGAAGTAGCAGAAGAGGTGAAGGTGAACTATGGTGCAGCTCTTCCAGTATTGGTAACTGAAAAAGACCAGATTGATTTATCTAAATTTGACCGGGATGAAGAACAGGAAGTGTCCCGTAGGTATGTAGCAGAAATCATTGAAGCCAGACTCGCTGAACTATTCATGATGGTGAAGGCGGAGCTGAGAAAAGTCGGAAGAGATGGAATGTTGCCAGCAGGTGCTGTGATTGTAGGGGGCGGAGCAAAGCTACAAGGTATCGTAGAGGCAGCTAAGGACCAATTAGGTCTTCCAGCTCAACTTGGGTTCCCAACTGAGTTTAAGGGGATGGTGGATAAGCTTAACGATCCTCGCTATGTGACTTCGGTTGGTCTGATGATGTGGGGGATGGATGAGGAGGAAGGACAAGCAATGGCATTCCCAACGTTCGATATTGCAGGCTTAGCTGGGAAGATAAAGAACCTGTTTAGTAGATAGATAAAACTTTGAAGCAAATAAAAAGCCAGTATTATTCCGGCTTTTTATAATTGACTATGGGTGGCTATATGGTTAGACTTGTGATGATTTAATTTCAGGAGGTGCAACATGGAAGATGTTGTACGAACCTTGCACGTAGACAGAGAGAAGTGTGTCGTCAATGTTGGCGAACTGGTCGTTAAGTTCTCCCAGATTCGATTTTCGCTCATGGTCAATGAAATGTTGGCCCTATGTGGCGGAGAGATTCAGGCACTGTCTAATCCGGTTACGGGTTGGATGTTCCAGAGTGGATGTTCGGATGAATTTGCTCAGGAGAACAGTGATCATGAGATGCGTGTGAACGATCAGATACTTGCTTATTGGAAGGTGACTGACAATAACAAGTTTGCTGTATTCGTTCCGGACTCAGCGAGCGAAGGATGTCTGGAAAAATTGCATCCCATTATTCTCAAGTTCAGCTCGGTATCGAACTGTTTCGAAAGTCCAGAGTTTGAGGCTTTGCTGGAGCAGTTCTGCGCAGCGTTTGCGTGACATTCTCTTCTGTCTGTCATCGGGTGGTGCTACCTAGCATCACCCGTTTTTTCTTTTCCAATACCAGAGCCACTTATTTTGATTAAGTTTGACACTAGTGTGGAACACTCTTTAAAATGGTAAATCGTAAGGAGAATCCAGGGGGATTTGTATATATTAATAATTCGGAGGAAAGCATAATTATTTATGCCAACAAGGAAAAAAACCGCTAATGCGGCCGAGTCTGAAGAATTTTTAGGCGAGGATGTATTCGCACGCATTAAGGTTGTCGGTGTCGGTGGTTCTGGATGCCACGCGATCAATCGAATGATCAGTTCCCGCATCAAGGGAGTTGAATTCGTTGCGATCAACACTGACGCACAGGATTTGCATCATTGTGATGCTCCTGTCAGGGTACAAATTGGCCAAACCGCTACCCGCGGTCTTGGCGCCGGCGCAGACCCTGAAGTCGGGAGAAAGTCAGCAGAAGAGGACAAGGAAGCAATTTATCAGGCATTGAAAGATGCGGATATGGTCTTTGTCACCTGCGGAATGGGTGGAGGTACCGGTACTGGTGCTGCTCCAATCGTGTGTGAAATTGCACGTGAGTTAGGGGCTTTAACCATTGCAGTGGTAACTAAACCATTCTCATTCGAAGGCTTGCGTAGAAAGAGAATCGCTGAAGAAGGTTTGTTAGAATTACAACCTCGAGTAGATACTCTGATTACGATCCCCAACGATCGACTGTTGCAAGTTATTGATAAAAAGACATCACTCTATGACGCCTTCTCGGTGGTGGATGATATTCTCCGCCAAGGTGTTCAAGGTATTGCCGATCTGATTACCATGCACGGTATGATTAACGTCGACTTTGCTGACGTTAAGGCCATCATGCGTAATGCAGGTAGTGCTTTGATGGGTATTGGACGGGGTACTGGTGAGAGCAGAGCTTTAGAAGCTGCTAAGATGGCAATTGATTCTCCATTATTGGAGCTAGCCATTGATGGAGCTAAGGGAATTCTGTTCAACATCACTGGTGGTCCAGACATGGCCATGTATGAGATTGATGAAGCTGCACGTGTAATTACAGAAGCTGCCGATCCGGAAGCCAATGTGATCTTTGGTGCAGTGGTAGATGAGGCAATGCAGGGTGAGATTAAACTTACCGTGATTGCCACCGGATTTGATGAAAACTACGGACAGGCTAGAAAAGCTGAAAGTCGTCCTGCCATTAGACCGGTAGAGGATAGAGAAAGAGAACCGGAAGATGACCGTGACGAATTAGATGTTCCTGCGTTTATTCGCAAGAAGATTAGATAGCGGGCTGAAGGTAGACAAAGGACCCCAGAAATGGGGTCCTTTGTATTTGACTACCTGATTAATTTGAGAGTATAGTGCTCCCAGCTAAGGAAATTGGCTAGTATTGTAACTTTATTCGAGCAGGTGATGCTGTGGGTAAGAAGGTGAAGCGCTTGAAGCGCAAGATCCGTGACCTCAAGATGGAGCTGAAAGCTTGGAAGATCAGTCAGAAGAACGACAAGCTTTTGGTAAAGCTGGATCGAAACAAGGATGTTTACCAGGACATCGCGTTACCCGATGTCGTGGTAGGGTCTCTTAAGAAGAGACTGAAGAAGAAGGGTATCCGGCTGGTGAAGGGTGATAAAATGCCGAAAGCCTTGATTAAGGCAAGGAAGAAGGCCAAGGCTCGAATTCACAAGAAGTGATTTCAGTCGCTTACCGATTCCGCAGGGTTATCGCATGGATGCGATACTCTGCGGATTTTTTATTTGCAATTTTTTAATTTTTAAGTAGGTAGCGAAAGTGGGGGAAGTGGGCAATGTGGATAAAAGTATGGCTTGTTTGGTGTAGAAGCCGTTTTTAAGTAATTACTACATATAGCGGTAAGCTCTATAGTGCAACCACAAGATAAGGGGAAATTGGTATGAAATGTTTACAGTGCGGTTTTGCTGACAGTGCAGTCATCGATTCTCGGGAATCTGAGGACGGTAGTTTGATTCGCAGACGTCGGGAA